>DKWE01000050.1 GCA_002491565.1 Lachnospiraceae bacterium UBA7160
GATAAAGAAATATATAGAAAATCAAGGAATGAAGGAAGAGGAAAGCGACAGTTTTACAATAGTGGAGGAATAGCTACTTTAGTAGTGCTTTAGCTGACTTTAGTCAGCCACAAGAGGAGGGCTTCTAAGAGCGACTTTCAGTCGCGGGTGTGGACTTTAGTCCACAAACCCACCGGCTTTAGCCGGTGGTCGTTTAGTGCATATCAGATCAGTCAGATAAGAAAATGTACAAAGCAAAGCTGCATGATGGAGAAGTTGAGGTAATGATTCTTGCACAGGAGCATCGAAAAGCTGATTTGATCATAATTGATGACAATGCAGCAAAAAAGACTGCAAAGTATCTTGGCCTTACTGTTACTGGGACGTTGGGGATACTGATTAAGGCAAAGCAGGCAGGCGTTATTGAAAGCGTTGCTTCAGTAATTGCAGAGATGAAGCGGAAAGGATTTTATATCAGCAGCGAATTAGAGAAGATTGTGCTGGAACAGGTGGATGAGTTGTAAGATAATATCGTAATGTGGAAACTCCCATATCAGGGAAATCGTGATCCTGGCGGTCTGCCTGATGGTACTTGGGTTCGTGAAAGCGCGCTTTTTGGCATCTGGCAGATGTATCAGGAGGGCGTCAGGGAATACCGTAGGTTGCAGGAATATGCCCATGAAGGGGATGAGACCGAGACGGAGACCGATGAGACTGGTGCAGTGAAAACAAAGCGGAAGCCGGAAGTGGATTTTGAAGCTTTAAAGAAGATCAGCAGGGATGTGGTGGCGTGGATCCGCTGCAAGGAGCTGGGACTGGATTACCCGGTGGTACAGGGAACGGATAATTCCTATTACCTGACGCACTCATTTACCGGGGCGGAACATATCTCTGGCTGCATCTTTATGGCTTGTATCAACAAGGTGGATTTTTCAGATGGTAATACGATTCTGTGCGGACACAACATGAAGGATGGGAGCATGTTCGGTTCTTTTTCTGCGTTCCAGGGAGATACGGCGACAGTTTTCTTGTATACACCGGGGGAAACATATTTATCTGAGATGGCTGATAACCTGGTAGTGGATGTAAACGATGAGAAATCCTTTTGGGCTATTTACAGTGCAGAAGCGTTTGGCGAGTTAAGTGACGCAGTAGCGGTGCGGACGGGGACTGCGCTTATGCCCGGTATTCATCTGCTGACACTTTCTACCTGCAACAGTAATGCAAGTGAGCGTCATTTGATCGTTTGTAAAAGGGTGGCAGATGCAGAAGAAAAAGAAACGGAAGCCGGGAGGACAGATGCAAGTAAGCCGGAGACATAAACGGTAGGGGTGAAAGCGACCGAAACAGATAAAGCAGGGACAAAAGGGACAGGAGTATAGGAAACGGATACTGCGGAGACAGGAGCAGAGGGAACGAATCCAGCGGATACGAAAGCAGAAGAAGCAGGAGCAGCGGACGCAGTGATCCAGATAAATGCGCCAACAGCAGAGGACGGACAGGTTGGGATGGAGTAAAAATTTCGGGGCGCAGGCGTTTTTGTGATGCAATGTGGAAGAAAAACAGGATGGTTCAGTTGAAAGAAAAAGAAAGAAATGTAAAGCTTATGAGGGAGGTGGAGAACCAGATCGTAACATGGTTCTGGTATCTGTACATCCCGTGTGGGAAGATAACAGTGGTGCATGGCAGGAAGGGCTGTGGCAAATCTTTATTTGCAGCCCGGCTGATGGCCGCCTGCACAAACCAAAAAAAGTCTGGAAGGCATGGAGGAGATCAACCCCTGCAATGTGCTGTATCTTTCAGCAGATATGGATCTTTCGGATTTGGTAAAGCCGAGGCTTGTACAGGCAGGGGCTGATTTGTCCCGCATCTATGCGGTGAATGATACGCTTCCGGTTACACTGGGAGACGACAGTATGGAGCAGATAGTAGAAAACTACGATATCCGGATGGTAATTATTGGCCCCGTTCAGGAGTATCTGGAGTATGATGTTTATCAGGATCTTCTGGCTACGGTCTATCCGGTTCTGGTCAAGCTAGAGAAGCTTGCGAAGAAAAGCGGATGCGCAGTAGTTTTGATTGCAGACACAGAAGGGGCGGGTAGCAGTCATGGGAATGTCTGGAAGAATGTGTTTGTGGAAAAGATCAGCAGCGTGCTTTGTCTGGAGCGGCATGTGGAAGGAAGTGGAGTGGTTTCTCTGATCAATGAGAAGTGTATCCTTGCATCAGAGGGAAAAGTGCGGATGATCCGGCTTTTTTCTGCGGTTTCCCGTAGAGTTGCTATGGGGAATCTTATTGAACTTTATATGCCGTTATTAAGGGCATATTTGAGAATTTTAAGAGCTTGTATTTGTCCATAGTTCTTCATATAATAACAGTACGAATGGAGGTAGCATATGACATTACAGCAGTTGAAATATATGATAACAGTAGCAGAAAGAGGCTCCATAACAGAAGCGGCAAAAGAATTGTTTATTTCACAGCCAAGCCTTTCCGGAGCGATTAAAGAAGTTGAAAAAGAGGCAAAGGTTACTATTTTTAACCGTTGCCGGGCAGGAGTTGCGCTGACAACGGAAGGAATGGAGTTTCTGGGGTATGCCAGGCAGGTTGTACAGCAGATGGAACTTCTGGAATCCCGGTACATAGACAATCAGCCGGAAAAGCAGCGGTTCTGTGTATCTACACAGCACTATACATTTGCAGCGAATGCCTTTGTGGAGCTGGTGCAGCAGTTTGGGCAGGAGCGGTACGAATTTATTTTGAATGAAACACAGACGTATCAGATTATTATGGATGTCCGAAACCGTTTCAGCGATCTTGGTGTGCTGTACCTCAGCGGGACAAATGAAAATGTATTAAGGAAAGTTTTTGAGGAAAATAATCTGGACTTTTATGAGCTGTTTACTGCGGCTCCTCATGTGTTTTTGCGGAAAGGGCATCCGCTGGCAGACCGGGAGAAGATCAGACTGGAGGAATTGAGGCCGTACCCACGATTGAATTTTGTGCAGGGAGCATATGAATCTGCAAATTTTGCAGAGGAGCTGTTTAGTAATGAGATAGTGGAAAAGAGCATTAAGATCAGCGATCGTGCGGCGATTGTAAATTTTATGATCGGACTGGATGGCTATACGGTTTCAACAGGTATTTTTCCAACTTATCTTCATGGGGATTCGATCATTTCTATTCCGCTTGCAGGAGAAGAAACAATGCGTATTGGGTATATCCTGAATAAGGATAGGGATTTATCCGAGCTGGGACAGATTTATGTAGAAGCCCTGAAACAGTACAAAAATGATTGAAGCATAGGTTTATCCTATACATTAGCATAAATAATCTATATTACCTATCACATGGTCTTTCGCTATATAATCATAGGCGGAAGGAGGCGTTATCATGCCGGGCTATGTGATAGGTAATTTTTTTGTTTATTCTCTGATCAATGCGTTTACACCGGGGCCGGGGAATATACTGGCGCTGAATACGGTGACAAATTATGGGTGGAAAAAGGGGGCTCCCCTCTTTTTCGGGATTTTCTCCGGTTATTATGTTGTGCAGATGATCTGCGCGATAGTTGTCTATGGAGTTAGCACACTGCTCCCGGATGTGCTGGGAGTGATGAAATATGTGGGAGCGGCATATATCCTTTGGCTGGCAGTCCATATTGCGTTTGGCCGCCCGGATGAAGGGGATGGGGAAAAATCGGCATCCTTTTGGAAAGGGTTTATGCTACAGTTTGTCAATGTGAAGATCTATCTGTTTGGGATTACAGCATTGACCGGATATGTGACAAATTACAGTACATCTTTGCCGGTGTTGGTATTATTTGAACTTGTGATTGCGACAATCGGCACCATTGCTACATCAGCCTGGATCGGTACGGGGATAGCGATACAGAAAATCTATCTGCGGCATTACCGTCTGATTAATATAGCGCTTGCTGCCACTTTACTGGAATGCGTGTACAGCATATTGAAATGAGTATCTGATAGCATGGAGGTTGTTATGACAAATCAGGATATCTTTAAGAGAGATGGAGAATATATTTCCCATACATATCAGCGTTTTCCTATTGCAGTACGGTGTGGACATGGCGCAAGTGCGGAGGATTTTGACGGGAACAGTTATGTCGATTTTGGGAGCGGTATTGGGACAAATTCTTTGGGGTTTTGTAATGAAGGATGGGTGAAGGCTGTCTCAGAACAGTTAAGGAAGGTTCAACATACTTCAAATTTATTTTATACTTTGCCGGATGTTATGTTGGCAGAACGGCTGTGCCGGGAAACCGGATATTCCAAGGTATTCTTTGGCAATTCCGGAGCGGAGGCAAATGAGGCGGCTATCAAACTTGCAAGGAAATATGGAAGGGAGAAAAAGGGGGAGCATTGCAATCAGATCATTACCCTTAAAAACTCTTTCCATGGAAGGACGATCACCACACTGGCTGCGACAGGGCAGGATTCCTTTCACCAGCATTTTTTTCCTTTTACAGAAGGGTTCTGCTATGTATCGGCTGATGACCGGCAGCAACTGCGGGATGCGGTTGACAGCTCTGTGTGCGGAATCATGATAGAGTTTGTTCAGGGCGAGGGCGGTGTGACGGCCATAGATAAAAACTATGCAAAGTATGTGGAAGAAGTCTGCATAGAAAATGATATTTTGCTCATTGTGGATGAAGTGCAGACCGGTATCGGCAGAACGGGTACGTTTCTTTGCTGTGAGCAGTACCATATCCGCCCCAATATTATCACTCTTGCAAAGGGGCTTGGTGGGGGACTTCCGATTGGCGCAGTCCTTATGGATGATGTGGTTGGAGAGATTTTTCAGCCGGGACAGCATGGTTCTACTTTTGGCGGGAATCCGGTGGTCTGTGCAGGAGGAGTTGAAGTGCTGAACCAGGTATGCAGGAAGGATTTTCTTTTCAATGTATCTTCCAAAGCGGCATATCTGAAAGAAAAGTTATTGGCTCTGCCAGGGGTTGTTGAAGTATCAGGGTTGGGGCTGATGATTGGTGTAAAGCTTGCGGAAGGAATGGACGCGAGACTGGTAGCCAGCCGTTGTGCGGAAAGCGGACTTATGATCTTAACTGCTAAGACAAAGTTGAGAATCATGCCGCCCTTCCTTGGACTGCTTCACTCCGTCGCCCACAAGGACATGGAGGCCACCCTCGGTGTAAAGCGGGGCGTATTCTCTGACTGCCATGCACCAGCGTTCCCGGATGCCGTCCAGAGACCAGGCAGATGACCGGAAGAAGTGCAGCATGGATTCATAGCAGTCAGGGCTGAGCGCAAGGTCACGGATGACGGATGTGATCCCAAGCCTGTCGGAGCGGAGCATAAGCCCTATGGTGATGGTGACAAACCAGCGGAAGGCAGCTTTACAGGCGAAGCAGGATTCAAAGTAGCGCGGGATTTTTTCAACAAAATTTAGCATAATCGTATGGTCAACCACCCAAAAGTATGGTAAGCTCACACATAGGATAGCTTTTTCGGGTAGCTAGTGTCTTTTTTAAGTGTGGTAACTTAAAGATACCATAAATCCATACGAAAGAGCTATTCTTTTTTGAGAACTTTTAACTCACCAGTATTTTGAAAAGTTGGAATTTTCTCGGTATGGATGCTTATTATCTCTTAATGTTATAAGAGAATGGAACGTATAAGTACTGCTATCATAATATACTTCCATATCGCCACCATATAGTTTTACAGTTTTTTTGATACTTTTCATTCCGAAACCATGATTTTTTCCAGCATTTCTTTTTGAGGTCAATAGTTTCCCGTCCAAAGATATCGGATTTTTCCGGCAGGAATTAATTACTGTTATAATTACAAAAGGAGTGTTTTCTTTTTTTTGAACTCTCAGTTCAATGAAACCATCTGGAATACCTATTGAAGCCTCGATAGAGTTATCTAGCAAATTGCAGAACAATGAAGTTAATGAAAAATTCTCTAAGAAATCGATACTCTGGCTGCGAATGTCAGCGTGAAATGTCAGATGTTCTTCCATGCACCGCCGCTTATAACGACAAAGTATTGCATTTAACATTTTGTTGTCGCATATTTTCGCCGTATCTGATAAATCTGAAGATTGAAGAAGATAATGTATATAAGCATCTATTTTATCGTTAGCCTTTTCCTTGTTTAGTAATGAAATTGATTGGAGGTGCTTTCGAAAATCATGTATTAATATTCCTTGGTTTTCGTTATGATTTAAGAGCATTTCATAGTATTGTAACAAATCAGATTCCTTTTGAAGCAGGAGTTGCATATCTGTAAATTCCTGATTCTTTTTTTGATTATATTGGTTAATCCCGAATACGAGGAGGTTAATTATTAATAAGGAGAAGGCGCTTATCGTAACTAAAGTATTGACACTGAATATTGAAAAAGATGCTTCTCCAATTGTAATAAAGGTTAAAACAATAAAAATAGATGCTATAGGGATAAGAACAAGCAATGGTGTGGAGTGATCAGTTGGATTTTGCTGGAACTTATGTTTGCTGGTAGCAAGTATTAAAAGAAAAACAATTAACAGAAACAGTATTTTGCTAAAGATGGTGAATAAAATCAAAGCAAGACTATTTTGTGAATTAGTATAAAAATGAGGTGCAAATTTTGAAACAATGCTGTATACCACAATTTCCGTTGTAGCCATAATTGCAGTTATCATGGATAAGTGAAGAATTCCATGAAAAAATTTGAAGCGATATTGAGTAAAGAGAAAAATCCCGTTTACTAATATGAAAGCAATTGCGTTTAACCAGGATATTTCAAAAAAAGCAAGAAAGAAAAGGATCAAATATAGGAAAGTGAGCGTTGATATTCGAATAACAGCGCGGAATCTTGGAGTAAATAAACATGAAAAATAGTGAAAGACAATAAATCCTTCTGTAAGATAACTGAATATATATAAGATAATTCGTTCCACTTTTTACCTCGTACTTTCCAGATACAGGAGATATGCATCTTTAAAGGATTTGTACTTTCGTTTAGTTAAATAAGCACAGAATTCACCATTAGCTAAATGGATTGTGGAGTGATCAAAATCAGTGATATGCTCGAAATTGACTATAAAACTTCGGTGACTTTGAAAAAAATAATTTTGAGGAAGCTGCTTTATCCAGTAATCCATATTATGAATAGACACAAAATCTTGTTCAAGTGTATGGACAATTACTTTTCGGAGTTGGGCTTCAATTGCAATAATAGCAGAAGATTGTAAAACTTGAAGCCCTTCTTTTGTTTCTACCGGAATTTTTACTGGTGTGGTTCGATAATAGTACTCCAAGGCATCTCTCAAATTACGAAAAAAACGTTGTCTATCCAGTGGTTTAGAAAGATACCGGAATACATGAAAACGCATTGCATCATCAAGATATTCTGCATATGAAGTTACTACAAATATCAGAGTATTCTTGCTCATTTTTTTAATTTCCTTCCCCACATAGATACCATTCATACCAGGCATTTCTATATCAAGGAACAGGATATCTTTTTCTCCAGTATCAGCCAATAAATCTGTGCCATTGGAAAAAGTTGCAATATCAGGAGTTTTAATCCGGTTTTTATCAAAAAAGAGTTTAATGAGTTTTTCCATCTGATTAATTACTAAGCTATCGTCATCGCATATCACTATACGCATTACTATCATCCCTCAAAAATTTAATATCTCAATTATAGCACATGATATGTTCCGGTACAAGGACAATGCGCGAAAAGACGTTTTTTCGTGCATTTTGGTAAAATAATGTAGAGAGCAATGCCAGTCTAATTTTATATTGAATGTGTGTTTTGATTCCGTAAAACAAGAAGTTCAATAAAAGACTCAGCAAGTTCGATATCGGATTGCGTGCATAAACGTAACTTATCTGCAATGTTATCTGGAATATTATGGGCGTGCATATTTCCTAATAAAAGAAAATCAGGTGTGACCCTCAGAACGTTACAAAGATGAATGAAAGTATCCATACTGAGTTTTTGGTGTCCTGTTTCAACAGAGGACATATGGTTGTTAGAGATCCCAAGTTCTTCTGCCAGTTCAGATTGTTTCATTGTATTCTAAAAAAAACACATGGAAAAATCCTATTATGTGGGAATAAAAATCGGAAGCCTATTGACCAAAAATGTACTGAAAAAGTCGTTTCATGTAAAAGGGATTGATAAAATAACGAAAAACTGTTATGTTGAAATTGCCATTGGTATCATCAACAATAAACAAGTTTTAGTTCAATAACAAAGAAAGGAAAAAGTTTGAAATGAAAAAAATTAAGAAAGCTTTTTTGGCGGTTATTGTAGGGTGTATGCTGTTATCAACAACTGCATTGGCAGCGACCAATTCTTTTGAGTTTACATTTACAGATCTTTTAAATTACACATATTATGAGAGCTGGCAAAAAGTGAATGATTCACAGGCCTATACAATTACGCTAGATAGGTATAATGGAATTTTCAAAAATACAATGTCGAGTGATAATATCTTTGGGTGCCGAATGAAAGATATGAGTATTGGACCGGTGGTTGATAATTATCACACGTATTCTAATTATGTAACGGATTATGCGCAGGCATATATTTATACGGTGAATAGGGGGGATACAATGAAACTGGGGGCAAAGAAAGACAGTGCAAGTATATCCTCCAAAGATTTAAAGATTTCAGGAAGTATAGTACCGTAAAATAGTTTACTGAATTACAGATTTGGTCACTGCTGAAAAAATTATTTTTGGCAGTGGCCATTGGGGAGGAAAAAATATATGGTTATAAAAAAATACATAGCAATGATGTTCGGTGCTGTGTGCTGTCTTACATGTTGCGGCGCACATATTATCGCAGCGGAGCGAGACGTGGAAACACCGTATATGGCATCGCTTTGTCAGATTACTTCTAGAGTTTTGGATGAAGCGATTGTGTGTCAAACACTGTTTGGGGACGCGGTGGTTGAAAAGGAAACTTTTGAGACAAATGATTCTGTAAATATCAGCAGCGGAGATGCCAGTGTCTGGTTAAGTGATGGCAATTTAAGCTATCAAAATAGTGAAAATGCAGCAGCAGTGGATGGAATCATTTTCAGAATGTTGTCTCATGAGAGTTCGGAAAACAGGAAAGAGGATTTGCAGGAATGGGCGGGAATGGAAGAAATACTTGGGGACGTGTGTGGTTTTGAAGAAGGAGAAGCATTCAAGCTGGTGAAAGCGGAGAAATTTGACAGTAGTACGCTGCAGGAGATGTGTAGACAGTACGAACTGGATACCGAGGACATAGTCTGGGAAGACGGGACGTACACTGCTTTAGAATATGAGATCAGTTATGGCGGAATTCCTTTGATGGGCATGAGTGAGCCTGCTCAGGGTTACTATATGGATATATCAGGGGCAGATCCTGCCTATGCAAGAATACTTCTTGGAGATGAACAGTTGCTTTCACTGGAGATTCAGGGCCTTTTTGCGGTACAAGATTACGAGACAGTAACAATCATATCACAGGAAGAAGCACAGCAGATAGCGGATGAAGAGATGAGTGAACTTATAAATGGCAGTACGGGAAGCTGGTCAGGGACGAGGCTGGAGTATGTTTTGCTGCCGGATTGGTCTGATCCAATGGCAGTTCCGAAAGAACTGGTTCCGTACTGGTGCCTGCTGTATGAGCAGGAAAGCGAAGACGGTATCAGTATGAGGGCTGTCAGAATCAATGCAATTACAGGCGGAGATCTGGCATATGGTGAGTAGTAACAGAAGATTTTTAATCAAATATCTGACGGTGGCGCTACTGGTTGCCTTATGTATTCCACTGGACAGTATGGATGTGTTTAATGCAGCGTTGTTGAATCCGGGTAGAGTGGATGTACATTATTTCTGGATGAATTCGGTTATTTATGGTGGAATCTATGGCTGTTATTTTATTTATGTGCTGGCGGCTGTTCCGTTTGCTGGTTTTTTTTGCCGGGAATATCAGTGGGGAAGCTGGCGGTATCTGATTGCCAGGGAGGGGACAAAGCGATATGTGAAGAGAAGGTTTCGGAAAGCTTTTCTCTACGGGGGTACGGTGACAGCTGTAGGCGGCGTGCTTTTTCTGGCGTTTACGCTGCAGTTTTGTCCGCTTTTTCTGGAGACGCGATATATTGAAGTATCATTTCTTCCGTACAGCATTTATCTGAGGGATACCCCGTGGGTATATTATCTGATTGTGCATTATCTGCTGTTCCTGTCTGGCGGTTTCTGGTCGTGTATTGCCTGTACTTTTTCTGTCTATGTGCCGATCCGATATCTGGTTTGTCTGGTTCCCTATATTTTCAACTTCTTCCTCATAAGACTTGGTGTGATCCTGAAGATTCCGGCAGAATGGAGGCTGGATTTCTGGATGTGTGGAAGGGCAGCCCCTACGGGAACTTTATGGGATTTAGTGTGGCTGACGGCAGTACTGGTGGTAATTTTGTGGGTATGCCGTAGACTGTTTTACAGAAAATTGAAATGGAGAATTGCTAATGAATGAACTGTTTTATAGGAGTATCATGGTGTGCAGGTATCGTCTGAGAGACAGAATCTGGAATCGGCGGCTGTATTTTACAGCAGTAGTTTTTCTTGCATATTTGTATCTGAATGAGGAAGGATTGCTGGATTTTGCAAAACAGTGTCAGGTAGGGATTACTCCATTTGTCTTTCCTTTTCTCTCAAGTGATTGGATATGCCAGATGATCCTTTCTGGCTACTTTCTCTGGTTGGTGTCTGATCTGTGCAGCAGCAGGGAATCAGATGATTTTGTCAGAGTACGGGCTGGGAAGAGAGCTTGGAAATTAGGGAATTGCCAGGCAATGTTTTTTTGCGCGGCAATGTATACGCTGGTGTTGATTGCTGTGTCTTCATTGCTGCTTCTGCCGTGTGTGGAATTCTCGGCAGAGTGGGGGAAGTGCTGGAATACGCTGGCAAGAACAAATGCAGCGATTCAGTTTAATATCCAGATGCAGATACAGCCGATGGTGATCCGGCTGCATCAACCTGTGGAAGCAGTATTCTGGTCGGGGCTGCTTCAGTTCCTGTGTCTGCTGTGGCTGTCACTTCTGATGTATTTGCTGAATGACTGGTCAGGGAAATCTATCGGTATCTATACGGCTATGGCATTTGTTTTTTTGGATGTGCTTCTGTCCAATACCATGCAGGAGGCATTCTATGTTTTTTCACCTATAACACTGGCACAGTTGGGGAACTATACGCCTGCTACATTGCAGTACGGCCTCAGTCTTGAACGGGCTGTTTTATTCTATCTGGCAGGAATTACAGTATTTTCAGGAGGCATTCTGTGTCGAATCAGGAAAAAGGAGAGGGTGCAGTGACTCACGTTATAGAAGTAAAGCATTTGACGAAATGTTTTGGGGAGCAGATAATTTTTGCAGATGTTTCCCTGAAGTTTGAGAGCGGAAAAATTTATGGGTTGGTGGGAAGAAATGGTTCTGGAAAAACTGTTTTTTTAAAATGTATCTGCGGCTTCATGGAAGCAGAGAATGGGGTGATTCTGCAGGATGGCAGACAACTGAAGCGTGATATGGAATACCTGGAAAACATGGGATTTCTTATTGAGCGGCCCGGGTTTCTGGAAAATCTTTCCGCTTATGAGAACCTGAAATATATTGCTTCGATCCGTCGACTGGTGGGAAAAGAGCAGATTGAGGAGTGCCTGAAGCAGGTGCGGTTGGATCCGAAAGATAAAAAGCGGGTCGGAAAATATTCTATGGGGATGAAGCAGCGCCTGGGGGTAGCTCAGGCTATTATGGAAAACCCGGATATTTTGATTTTGGATGAGCCGATGAACGGAATGGATGATGCGGGAGTGGAGTTTATGCGCACTCTTCTTCTTCGACTGAAGCAGGAGGGAAAGCTGATTTTTATAGCAAGCCATTATCAGGAGGATATTAGATTGCTGTGTGATCGGGTGTATCGTTTTTTTAATGGAACAGTGCAGGAACAGGATGGAACTCATGCTATTCCGTGATAAACCTAGAACGACTTTAAGTTGGATAAGATGGTGTATTAGAATTTATCCTGAATTATTCATGGCCTGTCCATAGAGAGACCTCTTTCTGTGGTTTTGTTTGGATTCGACACCTAAATTTTACCATAGATAGTGGTCTTTTTCCATTCACTTAAAAGGTGAAGCAATATTCAGATAAATGTAGTAAACTATGCGCCTTTCAGCCGTTTTCACCAGTGGTAGGTGAATAATTCAGGGTAAAAAAACGGGTAGGATGGAACCCGTCACAAACCCGAAGAGTCTATTTAGCTGAGTTATCGTTTTTCTTTTGGATCTTTTCAAGCACCCATTTTGCCATATCTCGGACTTCCGCATATTCATCATTACAAGCTTCTTTTATAATAGGCAGATAATTCGGCTTATAATTATTCAGCATAGCATTTAATGCATTTGTCTTGTATCTCCACTCTTTCCCATGGGGAATATACCACAATTTAGGCTGTATAACAGATTCAAGCCAACTGTAATCTGAAAGAACAATTTCTGAATATGAAAAAAAATTGCCCCATTCATTAAGACCAGGGAAATTTTCTTCGCCTTTCCATGCACTTTTATTATGAGGACAGGCATCCTGGCACGAATCACAGCCATAAATCCATTTCCCGAATCTGTTCTGCAAAGGCTCAGCTCTTAAATCCCATCCATCCCATGTCGTTAAACAGGAAACACAAGTATTCCTGCACATCATATAGGGTGCTTCCAATGAGCCAGTGGGACAAGCTTTCATACATAGATTACATTTTTCAGCACATGGTTTGATGTGACTTTCAGCTATATATTGTAATGGGACATCGATCAAAAAGGCCTCCAGGTATTGATAGGACCCTTTTTCCGTGTAAAAAAAGTTATTTTTACGAATAACACCGATTCCTGCCTTCATAGCTGCCCAGCGCAAGGCAGTAATGCCAAAATCTCTGTCAGTTGCTACTTGAAGATTACAATCTGTAAGATATTTTTCAAACGCAACACTTGTCTGATATCCTTTTGATTCTGTGTTTCTTCTTCCATCAGTCAGATAATATTTTGCAATACGACCCTGCAATTCATCAGGAATATGATACCTTCCGTACCAAAAGGAACAGATCACGATAGACTTAGCCCACGGATAATCTTCCTGTAAATGTGAAAAACTCTTAAAGGCTTCATACTTTTCTTGTGTCTGAGGAAAATGTTCGATACGTTCTTCCAGTCTGACTTCATATTCAGACATCATTCCAACAGGAATTATTCCGCACTTATCAAAACCAAACTCTATTGCCTTATTTACAATATCTGATGCATTTAATATCATGTTATCACCTAAAAAATTCTCATTTGTTAAGTTGTTATTTTAACACATAACTGGATTTAGAGCAAGGAGTCACTTCACTGATATGACTATTCCCCCGAAAGATTTGACAGTCTGTGTTATCCGAAGAAAAAGCGATCATTCAATCGTGTTTTCAAGATCTGAAATCATCATATGATGGCGACTGTACACCCAGAACAGATTCAGTATTACGGAGCAAAGTATGATGGGGCACCAGTGTTAAAAAAGACAACAAACCGAATTCAGGAAAAGGTCAGAATGTACTATGCAAATCATCAGACTGAGATTAAGGAATACGATACCGAGACAAGATTATATTCTATTCTTATCACCCCATTCACACATACCATCCAGTATCGGAATCAGAGATTTTCCACGTTCTGTTAAACTATATTCTACCTTTGGAGGAATCTGGGGATATTCTTTTCTGTTTACCAACTGGTCTGCTTCCAATTCCTTTAAGGTGGAACTAAGTGTTTTATAAGAGATTTCTCCGATATATTTTTTCATCTCATTAAAACGGACAATGCCAAATTCCATAAGGGTATACAGGATCGTCATTTTGTATTTCCCGTTAATCAGGGATAGGGTATAACTGAAACCCGTTGTTTCAAGGCATTCCTGTGAGATACAGCGTTCACTCATTTCTTACACTCTCCTTTAGGTAAGTATATAACTCTAATGTTAGTATCGCACTTAAATGTGCGTACTTGTTTTTAGTTTTATTCTGGCTATAATTATAATATCAGCGGCAGGAAAAGTCAATCCTGTTGGTAAAACCGAAAGGATATCATTATGGCCATGGAGCCAAATCGGATGTAAGGAGGACTTATCATGCAAAACTATGCATGGAGGCTGCGAGGACTGCGGCGATGCGCGGGCATCAGGTTTCCTTGTATGAAAAGAAGGAGAAGCTGGGCGGCAATTTGATTTCCGGCGGCTCCCATAGTGCTCCTTGATCCGCTGTTGATCTTTATGTGTGATATGGGGATCGCGGGGGCTACCGCTGCCACGGTAATTTCACAGTGCTGCATGGCTGTTTATGTACTGTCCCGGATATGCGGGCGGAGAGTGCCTGTGCGCCTGGGGCTTTGCAGATCGGGAAGCATTCCTTGGCGTGTTCCTTCTGTGTGGTATTTACATAGGCTTTCTGGAAATCTGTGTGCAGGCATTTCCGCAGTTATTTACAGGGTTATTTCTGCGGGATGATCATCTGCTTGGTCTGGCTTCCTCCAGTGTACGGATGTATACCCTTGCACTTTTGGGGGTGGCTGTACAGTATGCGCTGGTGGATGGTCTGACGGCTATGGGAAAAGTCAGGTATGCTTTTCCACTGTCTGCATTCCGCAAGATTGTATATGTCGTCTGTATTTTCTGCCTGCCGGTAGTATTTGATATCCGGTTTGCTTTTTATGCGGGAAGCATTTCGGATGCGGTTGGTGCGGCGTTTAGCTTATTGTTATTTTTCTCTGTTATCAAACCAAAATTGAAAAAGGAATTACAATAAAAGAATATATTACAAAATCAGGAGGAAACGATTATGAGTAAAAAAATTGTAGTGATCACCGGAAGTCCCCGTAAAAACGGGAACAGCTTTGCTATGACGGACGCATTTATCAAGGCAGCCGAGGAGAAGGGGCATACCGTTACTCGTTTTGATGCGGCTTTAAAAAAGGTGGGCGGATGCCGTGCCTGTGAGACCTGCTTTTCTACGGGGAAAGCTTGTACCTTTGATGATGACTTCAATACGATTGCACCGGCTATTTTGGAGGCGGATGCCATTGTGTTTACCATGCCGGTCTACTGGTATTCGATCCCGGCACAGATCAAGGGTGTGATTGACCGGATATTTTCTTTTGTTGTGGGCGGTAAGGATATTTCCGGCAAGGAATGTGCATTGATCGCCTGCTGTGAGGAGGAGGATATGTCTGTGATGGACGGTGTGCGCGTTCCTATGGAGCGGATGTGTGCGTTGAATAAATGGAAGATGGTTGGCGAAGTTTTGATCCCCGGCGTATTGAATGTTGGCGATATTGACAAAACAGATGGCTGCAAAAAGGCTGCGGCTCTGGCTGACGCAATTTAAGGAGGAAAGGGATGGGTAAGAAAATTGTTATTTTGAATGGAAGTCCCCGGAAGAAAGGGAATACCTCCGCTTTGGTTACAGAATTTACCAGAGGTGCAGAAGAGGCCGGGCATACGGTTACGGAGTTTTTCCTTGACCGTATGGATATCCATGGCTGTAAAGGCTGCTTTGGCGGCCACAGCAGCAGGGAATGTCCCTGTGTCCAAAAGGATGATATGGTGCAGATCTATCCTGCAGTCAGAGAGTGTGATGTGATCGTGCTTGCATCGCCGCTGTATTACTGGAATATGAGCGGCCAGCTCCGGACGGCTGTTGACCGCCTGTTTGCTTTGGAGGAAGAGGACGGCAATCTTTTAAGAGGGCATGACCGCTCCTCGGCACTTTTGATGGCGGCAGAGGGAAATGGCTTTGAGGATGTTTTGACTTATTATGACCACCTGATGGAACATCTGCGCTGGAAAAACCTCGGCCATGTCCTGGCTGGCGGGAACGGGGATGTCGGTGATATTGCAGGAAAACCGGAATTGGAACAGGCGTATGAGCTTGGAAAAGCAATTCAATAAGCAGAGAAAGGATAGCCGTACATGGATAAATATGGTAGTACAGTCAAGATAAAAAAAGTTATTGATATCGTATTGGGATCACTGTTTATCGTATTACTGGGGTATTCCTTTACAGGCAATCCTTTCCATGAGGCGGCTGGCGTTCTGTTTATTGTAATAATCATCGTCCACAATATTGTCAATATAAAGTGGTATAAGGCAATAAAAAGGGGCTCTTATAACAGAAAAAGAAAGGTTGTTACTGCTGTAAACCTCGCCCTGGAGGCAGACCTGACCGCCATTCTGATGACTGGAATGATCAATTCCAGATCCTTATTCCATACAGGCATTCATATAGCGGGAATCGGGCGGGTACACGCTGTTCTGGCGTTGGTTGGATTTGCACTTATTGCTTTCCATCTGCTGATCCATATATTTGGCCATACTCAAAAGAAGTACAGGGTGCTTCCAGCTGCCCTGGCGATAGGGCTCTCTGTTCTGGCCGTGTTTCTGGACGTATGGCTACTGCCTTATCTTAAGAGACATTTTCTGACGGTTGAGATTCATCAGGAAACGGTTATTTCAGGTGAAAGCGTAGACCTTGGCAGGAAAATTTTGACTGTATATTTTACAAGAACAGGCAATACGGATTTTGCTGATAATGTAGATGCGGTTTCCGGGGCATCCCTGCTTCTCAATGAGAAAAAGGAATTCCTGGGGAACAGCCAGGTGCTCGGACAGATGATACAGGATGCCGCAGGTGGGGAGCTTGTTTCCATCAACACAAAGGACCATTATCCTTCTTCTTATTCCGATACCGTATCGGCCGCCAAAAAAGAAATGAGCGGTCCCAAATTGCCGGAACTTGTAGATATGCCGGAAAATATTGATGAGTATGATATGGTATTCCTCGTGTTCCCATTATGGTGGAATACGATACCAAAACCTGTAGAAGCGTTCCTGAACAGTTATGACTTCTCAGGAAAGTTTGTCATACCAGTCGTTACTCATGGCGGAGGCGGTGCAGGCAAAAGCATAGAGGATATCAAGGCTGTATGCGACGGGACAGTTGTGGAAAAGCCATTAGAGATGTACTGTGACGATATACCATATTGCAGGGAGTATGTGACAGACTGGTTGGAAAAATTATAAAAAGGCCCCGCCTGTATTGTGATTTTGATACGGGCGGGTATTATTATGCTTTGCCGACTTTCTAAAAAAACTCTGTCATTTCTTCCGGCGTTTTATGCTGCTATATAATTGATACGATGGCAAGCATCAGTTTGTGATCCTGGCGACACAGGCAAATGCGCCGATGGCACCAGTGCATGCCCGGATGTCGTTTATTTTGGAAAAGAACGAAATGGAACAATAGTTATCGGATTCCGGATGCGCAGAGACATTGCTGAAAAAGGACCCCGCGGATCTTGCGCGCAGTACAGAATATGAGCAGAGGAGCCTGTTCTGAACTATTATGTTTTAATATGAAGTATCGTACCGGGAGAATGCTTTGTTCATGCGTTGACGCTTCCAGGTTTTACAGATATAATGAGATCAGAAAACAGGACGAATTGAGCTTGGTATTTATTCAAGAGACGGGTATACTATTATTACATACAGCAATATGAGTGGCGGTTATAAGCTGCAGCAGACACAGTGTGAAAAAACAAAATGATCTGAGGTGAATATGACATGAAAAAGACAATCAAGTGGAAAAAATACTTGCTGCTTGCAGGCAAGATTGCCGCAGGCAGCAGCCTTGCCATCTATACAGCGGAGTGCCTTCACCTCCAGTTCTCCGCCTCCGCCGGGATCGTCACGCTGCTGACGCTGATTACTACCAGAAAGGGGACACTCCGCCTGTCGCTGTCGCGGCTTATCACCTTTGCGTTCACAGCTGTGCTGACCTGGGGGACTTTTCTGCAGATCCACAGCCAGTGGATCGCCTACGGGCTGTTTATTTTCCTTATTGTCCTTTTGTGTGAAGTTATGGACTGGCGCTCCACGCTATCCGTGAATGCAGTCATCGGCACACATTTCCTGACGGCCAACGATTATTCGATGGAATTTTTCCTCAACGAGTTCCTGCTGGTCGTGATTGGCATTCTGTTTGCCTCTGTTCTGAACCTTTTCCATAGTACCCGCGGTCAGAAGGAGCACTTCGCAAAGGAGATCCAGGAGGTGGAGAACCGGATGCAGGATATCCTGGGAGAACTTGCCCGCTACCTTTCGGATGACCCACAGGCAAGGCATGTGTGGGCCGATATCGTAGCTCTGGAGAATCGGCTGCAGGAGCTTCTTCCGGAAGCCTGTGAATATGAGGGAAACACTTTCAGCAGGGAGGCGGCCTACTTTTCCAGATATTTTGAGATGCGCTTAAGCCAGTGCCATATCCTGCACAACCTCCATTACGAAATACGCAAAATCCGGTCTATGCCAGTGCAGGCCAAAATTGTGATGCAGTACATCCTGTACATGAAAGCATTCGTTACAGAGCTAAACGAGCCGACGCTCCAGCTCCGATATCTTGAGGATCTTTTTGAAAAAATGAAAAAGGAGCCCCTCCCTGTAACCCGGGAGGAGTTTGAGAGCCGCGCCCTGCTGTACCATATCCTGATGGATCTGGAGGAATTTCTGATTGAAAAGAAACGGTTTGTGACCTTCGGATGCTCCGGCGCGGAAGCAGGAAAATCAGGGAGCTGACTGCCTGTTCAATGTGTAAAACCGCGGTATCCAAACAAGGATTGACAAGTTTTTTTTCGCAGGGTTATAATATCGATGCGTATATACTTCAAACGTGAGGGGAACGAAAGATGAAACAGGCAGTAGAAGCGTACATATGGTGCGCGGTTATTTGGTTGAAGACAGTAGTTTTTTGGTTCTGCGCCGTTCCTGACCGGAATGCTAAGGCGGCACAGGCAGAGACACGGACCATCTGGATTCCCTGCGGAATCAGTGCTCTGCTTCGCCTGGATGAAAACGGCAAACCTGCAGGCTATTGTGCAGACGGTCTCAAGGAACTGACGTTGCTCAGCAGCCCTGCGCGCCTGTCTTTCAGCAAGTATGGTACTTGTATACAGATACCCGGTGTAAATGCCTTCCGGGCCTGAAAAGGTGGGCCGGGCATATGCTCCTTTTGGGGTTTCTCCAAGGCGGAAGGCGGTAACGGGTTCTCACCTTTTAGGCCTCTTTGTTCTTTAGGTTTCCTGAATAAAAGAGAAAAGAGGCATTACAAATGAATAAAACAACGGATATGACACAGGGGAACCCTTTTCCCCTGTTGGTAAAGTTTGCGGCCCCGCTGATGCTTGGCAGCCTGTGCCAGATGCTGTATACGACTGCTGACAGTGCCGTGGTTGGCAGGCTCGTGGGGGTGGATGCCTTTGCTGCAGTGGGGGCAGCAGGTTTTTTCAGCCAGATGGCCTATGAGATTGTCTTCGGGCTGGTAAAGGGATTTGGGGTGTTGTTCGCCCAATTGTTCGGTAAAAAGGATTTTAGGGGCCTTCGGAAAGCCGTGGCGATGGGTGCAATTCTCTCGGCGGGAGCGAGCGCCATAGTTTCCATTGCCGGGCTGCTGTTCGCAGGGCCGGTACTGACGCTCATGGCCACGCCGGCTGATATTCTTCCGGATACGCTGCTATATGTGTGCTGGGTGTTCGGGGGCGTGTTTATCACGATGGCAAACCGGTTTAGTTCTACGCTGCTGTTGGCTCAAGGGAACAGCAGGGCGCCGGTTGCGGCCAATGTGGGCTCCTGCGTGCTTAATATTTTGCTGGACCTGCTCTTTGTCGGAGTGTTTCACTGGGGCGTGGCGGGAGTGGCTGCGGCCACCGTGGTGGCGCAACTTGGCTCCTTCGCTTTTTGCCTTGTAAAACTGTGTGGGCTGTCTCATATGCGGCTCTCGCTAAGAGATTTCAGCCTGGCTCCCGTTTTGCTGAGGGAACTGCTCCACATGGGTGGAACGATCGCTTTCCGTGATGGGGTGATCGCGGTAGGAGGACTGTTTGTGCAGAGAGCGATTAATGGCTACGGCACGCTGTTTGTGGCAGGGATGGCGGCATCGGAGAAGTACTTCGGATTGCTCTGCCTGATAAGTGATGGATTGGAGGGAGCCTTTGCCACCTACAGCGCCCAGAATTTTGGAGCCAGGCGCATGGATCGTTTGAAAGCAGGGCTGCGGTGCAGCGTCAGGCTGTCCCTGGCCGGGGCAGTGTGCGTGGCGGTAGTAGTGGTGCTCTTTGGCTGGAGCCTTATCGGCCTGTTGGTAGCCGGAGAACCCAGCCACCTGCAGCAGCTCACTCAGACGGGCTATGAGTATCTGGTAACGCTGGCGCTTACCATCCCATTGATGTCTCTGACGTGCCTGTATCGCGCAGGATTGCAGGGAATGGGCAGTACTTTCGCGCCGACCTTGTCAGGGTTTGTCGAGCTGGGGCTCCGCATTCTCTCCGTGACCTTTCTGTCGGGTCTCTTTCGTCGTTGGGCGATTTATTTCGCCAGTCCGCTGGGCTGGCTGGGTGCAGCGGTACTGCTTGGCGTTTCTTACCATCACGTGTATCAAAAGCGGCAAGTTATGCTGACGCAGCGTCCTGTAAGATAAACGAGCGGGGCGCGTGAATAGTAATCTAAAAGTCTCTGGAAATAACTAATGAAACGATATGTTATTAAAAGTGTGAAGGAGGAGGGCGGCATATGTTTCAAAATATCCAACAGGTTCGGACGTTTATAGAGGAGCAGGGAATCCAGTTTGTGGATTTTAAAATGATTGATCTGCGCGGGCGCTGGAGACATCTCTCGATTCCTGCGGCGCGATTTACAGAGGATACCCTCGAGAGCGGCATTGGGTTTGATGGCTCCAATTATGGCTATGCTATGGTAGAAAACAGCGACATGGTTTTTATTCCGGATATCACCACAGCGGTGGTTGATCCCTTTGTTGAGGTGCCTACTTTATCGATGATTGGGGATGTGATGGTAATTGACCATCCGGAGAACCGTCCGTTCAATCAATATCCCCGCAATGTGGCAAAGCGGGCAGTTGCTTACATGCAGGAGCTGGGCGTTGCGGATGAGATGATTATCGGACCGGAATACGAATTCCATATTTTTAATGGCATGAGCTGCTGCGAAAAGGCGAATGAAATTGGGTACAAGCTCTACAGTCAGGAATCTTTATGGTCTGCAGGCGGTAATCCGGAGCAGAACCAGGGATTCCATACACGGCCCCATGAGGGATACCATGCAGACCAGCCCGGGGATGTGAGTTTCAATCTGCGCAATAAAATGTGCCTTGAGATGGCGAAATGGGGCGTGGATGTGAAGTATCATCATCACGAGGTGGGCGGCTCCGGACAGATGGAAATTGAGGTCGAGTTAGGAGAGATGACCCGTCTGGCAGATGCCACGATGGCTGCAAAATATGTGATCCGCAATACAGCGGCCGCGAACGGCATGACTGCCACCCTGATGCCCAAGCCGATTCTTGGCGAGGCGGGGAATGGAATGCACGTACACATGCTGTTGAGAAAGGATGGCAAGCCTGTGTTCTATGATGCAGATCGTTACGCGCAGCTGAGCCAGACAGCGATGTACTTTATTGGTGGTCTTCTGACCCATGTGCGCAGCCTGTGTGCCATAACGAATCCATCCACCAATTCCTACAAGCGCCTGATCCCGGGCTTCGAAGCACCTGTGACAATCGGCTATGCCATGGCGAACCGCAGCGCGGTCATCCGGATTCCGGCCTATGTAAAGTCTCCGGACAAAAAGCGTTTTGAGCTGCGCAACCCGGATGCCACCTGCAATCCTTACTATGCTTATGCAGCCATACTGATGGCTGGGCTGGACGGAATCCGGAATCAGATCGATCCTGCTGACCATAACTGGGGACCTTTTGACTGCAATCTCTTTGAGCTGTCTGAGAAAGAGAAGGCCAGCCTGGGGCATCTTCCGGCAAGTCTGGACGAGGCGCTCGATGCGCTGGAGCAGGATCATGAATATCTGACGGCGGGCGGTGTATTTCCGGAAAGCCTGCTCCAAAACTGGCTCCGGACTATCCGCGCTGATAGCAGCGAGATCAGTCGTATTCCTCATCCTGCGGAGTTTGTACGGTATTATGATTTGTAAGGAATAGCAAGACTTTGGATTGATTGCAGCGAAGTGTATAATCTTCAGAAGAAAACAAGAAGAGGATGCCACAAAATTGCAGAATGCTACAAGTTATGGGATATGGCCAATTGGTCAAGAACCTGAGCTTGTCCTTTCTCTGCATTTTGCGGCATCCTCTTGCCAATATTTGGAGTTTTGCGAAACAGGCGATAACGTTGTGCAATCAGTTATCTGCCTTCAAGAATTGCCCTCAGCGTATCATACAGCACATCAAGATCCAGAGGCTTGGCAATATGGGCGTTCATGCCGTTTGCCAGCGCTTCTTTTTTGTCTTCGTCGAAAGCATTTGCCGTCAGCGCGATGATCGGAATAGCGGCAAGCCGTCTGTCCGCCAGGCTGCGGATGGCTCGGGAAGCCTGATAGCCATTCATCACTGGCATCTGGATATCCATCAGAATGGCGTCGTAGTATCCTTCTGAAGAGTCCTGGACCATATCCACGGCAATCTGGCCGTTTTGTGCTGTTTCGATCAGAAAGCCTGCGTCCAGGAGGAGTTCCTCGGCAATTTCCATATTCAGCTCATTGTCCTCCACTAAAAGCAGGCGTCTGCCGGAAAAATCTGTTGTGGATGCAGGAGAATCAGCCGCAGACGTTGACTCCTGCTCCCGCAATTTGAAGGTAAACTGCAGAACAAATTCCGTTCCCTGCCCGGGTCTGCTCGATACCTGGATCGTGCCGCCCATCAGATCAACCAGATTTTTGGTGATGGACATGCCGAGACCGGTGCCTGGTATCTGGCTTATGGTAGAGGTATGTTCCCGCTCAAACGGTTCGAAAATATGAGTCAGAAATTCCTGAGACATGCCGACGCCATGATCCTTCACACGTATTTCATAAGCGGCGTAGTTCTGGATTGCACAGGGTTTCTCACTGAGCGCGATCAGGATCTTGCCGCCGGTCCGGCTGAATTTGACCGCGTTGTTCAGGAGATTGAATAAAATCTGATGAAAACGGAGCACATCGCAGTAAACCCATTTATTTTTTACAGCGGACAGATCCGCATGAAAGTTCAGCTGCTTTTTGTCGATTTCTAACTGCAGCGTTTCCCGGACCTTTTCCATACATTCTTCCAGATTGCAGCAATCCTCTGTCAGCGTGACAGTTCCGCTCTCAATTTCTGACATATCCAGCACATTATTGATCAGTTGAAGCAGATGCTTGCCGGAAGCCTGTATTTTTTCAAGGCAGTCGGATAATCTGGCCATATCATTTTTGTTGCGGGCCGCAAGCTCCGTAAAACCTAAAATCGCATTCATCGGCGTGCGGATATCATGAGACATATTGAACAGGAAAGTGGTCTTTGCACGGTTTCCCTCCTCCGCACGTTTCAGGGAATCCATAAGGAGGAGCTGCTGTTCCTTCATACGTGCATTGATGGCTGCAAGCTCCTTTGCGCGCTGCTCTGCCGCCAGCTGTTCCGAGCGTTTCCGGAGCAGAAGACGGTTCCGGCGCAGCAGGAAGAGAATCATCAGAAGGCTGATGAGCACAATGAGGCCCGCAAAGCGATAGCGGTACATCATGTCCCACATGGTAAACTGGTAAGCGTTTTCGGCAGTCTCCCGGATAATGAGAAAGGAAACCTTGCTCTGGTCGAGACTGGCGATGCCTTTATTCAAAATAGACAGGAGAAGTGCGTCGTCTTCGGACAGCTCATTGGACTGTCCTTCGCTGACCGGGATGAGGCAGGCGAGACACTGACTGTCGCCGACGGATGCAGCAGCCACGATCTGCAGATTTTCATAGATAGGCTTGCACAAAATGCGGTCGGCGGTATACTGGTTTTGCAGGACAGCGTCTGCCTTTCCAGAGAGCAGCTTGGCTAAAGCCTCCTCCGGGGAGTCGCAGAACAAGACCTGAAACGACGGATACTGCTTCTGTATAATCTTGGCGAGGGTCTGAGAACCGGAGCTGACCGCAATGGTCATTGCGCTGTCGGGCTGAAAGATCATTCCTTTTTTGCATACAAAGACCTTCTCGGAGTGCATGTAGGCGCTGGTCATGGCCATGCCCGGGGAATGCGCATTGATCTCGTTGGACTCTACGCCTGCGATGACATCGATTTGAAGCTGATTCAAGGTATCGTAGGTAATCGCGCCGGATGGCAGAGTCAGATAGCGGAAGGTCAGTCCGGTCGCTTCCGCGATCATGTCCAGGATATCGATCGTGATGCCTTTGGGCTGTCCTGTCTTTTTATCCTGAAAGAGCACAGGGCAGTTTTCAACCGGGCACCCGATTATGATTTCACCCGCCCGGTCACGGTAGGCAAGCTCTTCTGCGGAAAGGGTTAGGGCGGTAGTTGTGGTATCTGCAGGTGCGGCAAACACTTCTGCCGGTACAGAAAGGATACTGCACACGAGCAGAAGGAAAGCGATCAGGGCGGGCTTATAAAACGTAGTTCTACTCATAACATATCACCTTTAAAACAAGTTTAAGATACGATATACTATAGCCGAAAACGGACGATTCTGCAAGATATTTAAGGAATATCTTTTTTTGCAGAAACAGTTCAGACAAAATAAAAAAAACAAAGGGTTGCTATTCTCCCGCATCTGAATTACAATAAAAAGGGTACTATTGAAATTCTTAAGACTTTATTAAAGAATTGTTCAAAGGTATAGGGTATGCTGTATAAGACGGTTTGAATGCAGGAAAATCCGGCAGTTTAAACGGTCAAAGCAGCAGAAGGTCTGCGGCAGGCAGAAAGGTCTTCGCTGAAGAATAGAACGATTGAAACACAGGGGGACTGGAATGAACAGCAGCAGACGGAGCATCTGGACATGGATTGAGAGCATTGTACCGAGATACGCATGGCTTCCTTTGATTTTTGAATTTGCTTTGAATATGGCGGTCTACAGCGGCGCGAAGCGGATCGCAGGCGGATGGGTGCATCACAATATCGAAACTGCGCTTGACAGGGCGATTCCGTTTCTGCCGTGGATGATTGTGATTTATTTTGGATGTTATATTTTCTGGATTGTAAATTATATCCTGTGTGTCCGGCAGGAGCCGGAGCATACCTGGCGGTTTTTGAGCGCGGATTTTCTGGCGAAGCTGGTATGCCTGTTTTTCTTCCTGGCGTTTCCTACGACCAATACGAGGCCGGAGATTACCGGACATTCCGTGTGGGAGGAGCTGATGCGCTTCCTGTACTGGATTGATACTCCGGACAATCTGTTTCCGTCGATTCATTGCCTTACGAGCTGGTTTTGCTATATTGGACTGCGCGGAAAGCGT
The DNA here is from genome assembly GCA_002491565.1 of Lachnospiraceae bacterium UBA7160. Lineage (GTDB taxonomy): Bacteria > Bacillota > Clostridia > Lachnospirales > Lachnospiraceae > Choladousia. Next base: position 25,336 of record DKWE01000050.1, read on the forward strand.
CAGGTTTCGGCAGGATACCGGATATTTTCCTGTCTGTTTGCAGTAGCAGTATTCCTTTCCACTCTGACGACGAAACAGCATGTGCTGGCAGATGTGGCAGGCGGAGTTCTTTTGGCGGAGGCAGCCTGGCAGGTGGCGGGGCATACCAGACTGGCAGCGTGCTACGGTGAGGCAGCCCAGTGTGTGAACCGGTGGGTCTGGGGAGCAGGCAGCAGGAGGTACAGCCATGAAGAATAGGAAAAAAATACTATTGAATGCGCTGCTGTTTTTTCTGATTTTTGCGCTGACGGTTTACGGGGTGTTTCACGGTGAGGATATGGAGGCGCTGCGTGAAGCAGTCGGCAAGGCACAGGTGCAGTGGCTGCTGCCGGCAATTGTCTGCGTGTTTCTCTTTATCTGGGGCGAGTCGGTGATCATATGGTATATGATGCGTTCATACGGGATTTTCCTGAAGAGCAGGCATTGCTTTCTGATTTCCTCCGTGGGATTTTTTTTCAGTTGTGTGACGCCGTCGGCGACAGGCGGCCAGCCGATGCAGATCTATTTCATGAAAAAAGAGGATATTCCGATTCCTGTCTCAACGGTGGTGCTGATGGTCGTGACGATCACCTATAAACTGGTGCTGGTCGTAATCGGATTGGCTCTGGTGCTGTTTGGAAGGGAATTTCTGCAGCAGTATCTTGGAACGGTCCGGCCGGTCTTTTATCTTGGGATTGCGCTGAATGTTGGCTGTGTTGCCTTTATGATGCTGCTGGTGTTTCATCCGTTTCTGGCGAAGCGGATTCTGGTAGTTGGAATGCACGGTCTGGAGCGGCTGCATTTGCTGCGTCATAAGGAGGGCAGGCTGTCAAGGCTGGAAGCATCGATGGATCTGTATCAGGATACGGCGGCGTTTCTCGGGACGCATGGCCGGCTGATGATTGAGGTGTTCTTGATTACATTTGCACAGCGGATTGCGCTGTTTGCTGTGACATATTTTGTATACCGTTCCTTTGCGCTGTCCGGGATACCTGCGCTGGATATTATCACGCTGCAGGCGGTAATTTCGGTTTCAGTGGACATGCTTCCGCTGCCAGGCGGTATGGGAATCAGTGAGAAGCTGTTTCTGGCGCTTTTTCCTCCGGTATTCGGGAAGCTTCTTCTGCCGGGGATGGTGTTGAGCCGGGGGCTTGGGTATTACAGTGAGCTGCTTGTCTCTGCGGTGTTTACTCTGGTGGCTGTGGTGGTATTTGAGCAAAGGCTCAGTAAGCGGCGTAAAGCCGGGCTTGGGCATGGTCAAAAACATCAGATGGGAGCGGGTCGCTGAACAGGAAAATTGTTTGTCAAACCTTCTGGCTGACAGAAGAGAAAATGGGAAGGAAGAAGAGAAGAAAGGGAAGAGGTTATGCTGGGATTCTATGATTACACGGTGATATTGACCTATTTGAGTTTGTTTTCGGCGCTGGTTGGGATGTTTTTTACCTTTTCAGGACATCTGCATCTGGCAATTTTCTGCCTGGCTTTGTGTGGGCTGTTTGATACGTTTGACGGGAAAGTAGCGCGGACGAAAAAAGACAGGACAGAGCAGGGAAAACGGTTCGGAATCCAGATCGATTCGCTGTGTGATATGGTATGTTTCGGCGTGTACCCGGTGATTATCTGCTATTTTAGCGGCATGTGCAAGGCGGGAAGCTTTGTGATTCTGGCATTTTACTGTCTGGCAGGGCTGATCCGGCTGGCGTATTTCAATGTGATGGAGGAGGAGCGGCAGCAGCAGACGGAGGAGAAACGCAAATACTATCAGGGACTTCCGATCACCTCTATCTCGGTAATTTTACCGCTGATTTATGTCAGCTCCGCGCTGTATACACAGCATTTTGTAGTGGTATTGCATGTGGTAATGCTGGTGACAGGGCTGCTCTTTATTTTGGATTTTCCGTTCCGCAAGCCTACGAACAAGCAGCTTGCATTGCTGATTGTGGTTGTCGCGGCTGCGGTTGTATACATAACCGTGTTCAACTGGCAGTGGCGTGCTTACTTCCGCCTGGCCTGGGAGGACATCCGGCAGATGTTTTCCAGAAGCAGGTGATTCGCGTACAGTTCCGTGAGGGTTTTCCGGAAAGCCTGCCAGTCGGGAATGGTACAGTAACGGGAACGGCAGGAGATGGAGGAAAATCAGGAATTATGTATAAGTCAGAGAGACAGATGAAATGCGATAGTGGGACTTCTGTGCAGGAGAAGCTGCTGCATGTACTATATGATACCATGCCAGGACGCATGCTGCTGCGCCCGCTGATTTCTCCTGCATTTTCGAAGCTGGGTGGCTATCTGTTGAATACCAGGCTGTCGGCTGTTGCCGTCAGCCCGTTTGTGCGCTCGTATGGGATTGATCTCTCTGAGTGTGAAAAGAGACATTTTTCCTCGTACAATGCGTTTTTTACACGTAGACTTCTGCCGGACGCCCGTCCGGTGGATTGTGAGCCAGAGGCATTGATCAGCCCCTGTGACGCAAGACTTTCCGTTTATCCGATCACACAGGAAGGCCGCTTTCGGGTGAAACGGACGCCCTACACGGTGTGTGAGCTGCTGCGCAGTGAGGCGCTGGCGCGGCGCTATGAGGGGGGGCTGCTCTGGCTTTTCCGCCTCTCGGTGGAGGATTACCACCGCTACATTTATCCGGATGATGCAAGAAAGTCTGTGAACCGGCGGATTCGCGGCGTGTTCCACACGGTCAATCCGATTGCGAATGACTGCGGACCGATTTACAAAGAGAATACGCGCGAATACTGTGTGCTGGATACGGCGCAGTTCGGTCCTGTTGTCATGATGGAGGTCGGAGCGATGCTGGTCGGGAAGATTGAGAATCGTCATCCGCAAGCAGCCAGGGTGCGCAGAGGGGAAGAAAAAGGGAATTTTGCGTTCGGAGGTTCTACGATCCTGCTTCTGACACAAAAGGGCAGGGCGGTGCCGGAAAAGCAGATTCTGGAGAATACCAGACGGGGCCAGGAGACCTGTGTGCGTCAGGGAGAGCGGGTCGGAGCAAAATATGGCGAGGAATGTAGGAAAGTGTAACCATACTGGTAAAAAATGTAGTAAAAAGCTGAAAAAAAACACTTGCCATGGTGTGGAATCTGTCATATAATGCAACTAGTTCTTTGGCTTTAAAGTAATGAAAGGCGCAAAGAGGAGGGTGTGACGGTTATGTATCAGGTACGTGGACAGAGCTGGCTGAAGCATGGAGATTTCGTGCTTTGGGATTGCTTGTGTATGCAGCTGGCGTTTCTTGTGGCATATTTACTGAAATTTGGAATTGAGTTTCCATACAGTGATTATGGATATCGGTCACTGATAGCAGTTATGGCACTGGAACAGATTTGTTTTTCTTTTTTCATTAAAAATTATAAGAATATTTTGAGAAGAGGCTTCTGGGTTGAACTGCAAAAGACGGTTATTTACGTATCGATCGTAGTAGGAGGACTTCTTCTATATTTTTTTGTACTCAAGATTTCAGAAGTGTATTCGCGGTCGGTGATCATCTGGTTGTGGGTGATTGGAATCGTGTTAGTGATGATGGAGCGGATGTTTTGGAAAAAATATATTCGAAAACGGCTCAAAAATAAGGGACATCTGAACAGGATGGTGCTGATATCCACCGTTTCTCACGTCAGGGAGGCGCTTGCATGGCTGGAAAAGATTGATTTGAAGGATTTTTCAATTACAGATGTGATTCTGACTGACCGGGAAAGCGCCGGGCTGAAGGAGATACAGGGAATTCCTCTGTGGTATGGCTATGAGAAGGGACTGGAGATACTGCGGGAAAAGGTTGTAGATGAGGTATTCCTCGACAGCAGCTGTGATATGCAGTTCATGAATGAGTACCTGGAAGCGTGCATGGAAATGGGGATTGCATTTCATTATCAGCTGGACGGCAGATACGGAGCCTCGCACAATACCATTGTGGAGGAGTTTGGCAACCAGATGGTGCTGACGACGAGCCTGAAGCTGGCGGAAGGCGGTCAGGTCTTTCTCAAGCGGCTGCTGGATATTGCAGGAGGGCTGGTTGGCTTGATTCTGACTGCAATCCTGACAGTGATTCTTGGGCCGATTATTTACCTGCAGAGTCCCGGACCGATTTTCTTTGCGCAGGAGCGTATCGGGAAAAATGGACGGCATTTCCGGCTGTACAAATTCCGCTCGATGTATCTGGACGCAGAGGAGCGTAAAAAGGAGCTGATGGCGCAGAATAAGATGGATGGATTCATGTTTAAGATGGATCATGATCCACGGATTATTCCGATCGGACATTTTATCCGAAAGACTTCCCTGGACGAGTTCCCCCAGTTCTACAATGTCCTGAAGGGAGACATGAGTCTGGTAGGGACGCGGCCTCCGACGGTAGATGAGTTTGTTCAATATGAGGATCACCACAGAGCGCGCCTGTCAATTAAGCCCGGTCTGACCGGTATGTGGCAGGTAAGCGGCCGGAGTGATATTGTGAATTTTGAGGAAGTAGTAGCGCTGGATAAAAAATACATAGAAGAATGGAGCCTGTGGCTGGATATCAAGATTTTGTTCCAGACAGTTAAGGTAGTGCTGACGGGAAAAGGATCCGTGTAGTGGCCAGAGAACGGAGGCGTATGCAACGCCTCCGTTTGTCGTGTGCTTACCGTTTCTTCAGACATTGCTTTTCCGCGAAGCCGATTGCGCCATAGAGCAGGATGGCAATGATGCAGAGGAGGGCGATGGACATAATCACCCAGTCCAGCTTGAAGACCTGTGAGCCATAAATGATCAGATAACCAAGACCCTGGCGGGCTCCGATAAATTCGCCGATGATGACGCCGACGAGGCACAGGCCGATATTGACTTTCATGACAGAGAGCAGCAGCGGGACCGTACCGGGCAGGATCACTTTGCCAAGAACATCTTTTTGGGTGCCGCCAAGTGTGTAGATGAGCCGGATTTTGTCTGGGTCAACCGCACAAAATCCGGTGTAGAGATTGAGTATGGTTCCGAAGATGGCAACTGACATGCCTGCGACGATGATGGATTTACTGTTTGCACCGAGCCAGACGATCAGAAGAGGCGCGAGAGCTGACTTCGGAAGGCTGTTTAGCACGACAAGATACGGCTCAAGAATTTCGGACAGGCTATCGCTGCACCAGAGCAGGATGGCAGAGCTGGTGCCAAGTACAACAACGAATGCGAAGCTGATGAGTGTTTCGAGAACCGTGATTCCGGCGTGGGTGAAAATGCTGCCGTCTGTCCACATGGCAGAAAAGGTGTTCCAGATGCGGGAAGGACTGCTGAAGATGAATCCATCGATCCAGGAGCGCTGTACAGCGGTCTCCCAGAGCAGCAGAAATACTGCAAAAATCAGAAGCCGGATCCCTGCGATCCGGTACTGACGGTGTTTCAAACGCTTCAGATAGGCTGCCTGCGAGGCAGAAACCGGTACAAATTTTTCTATGCTCATGCTGGCTCCTTTCCGGGTGAGACTGGGTTCAGAGCGGCCCAGATCTGATTGAAGTAGTCTTTGAATTCCGGCTCATTCCGGCGTGCAAAGGGGGAAAGTCCTTCCCTGGCAAAGGAAACGCGGATGACCTCACGGATACGTGCCGGGCGCTGGCTCAGCACCAGAATGCGGTCTGCCATGCTGACGGCCTCTGAGAGATCATGTGTGACGAGGATCGCCGTCTTTTTTTCTTTCCGGAGAATGGCGTAGATATCATCGCATACGGATAACCGTGTCTGGAAGTCCAGTGCGGAGAACGGCTCATCCAGAAGCAGGAGCTCTGGGTCGAGTGCCAGTGTGCGGATCAGCGCTGCCCGCTGCCGCATGCCGCCGGAAAGCTCGGAAGGCACTGCGTTGCGGAAGCGGTACAGATCGTAGTCTTTTAGCATCTGGTCAACGTGCAGCCGTGTTCTCTTATTTAGTTCGTGACGAATCTCCAGACCCAGTGTCACATTTCGATAGACTGTGCGCCAGTCGAACAGGTGATCTTTCTGAAGCATATAGCCGATGCTGGAGTGTGGGGAAGCGCCTGGCATTCCGCTGCGCAGAATCGTACCGTCTTCCGGTAGAATCAGCCCTGAAATCAAAGAAAGCAGTGTGGATTTGCCGCAGCCGCTTGGTCCGACGATGGCAAGAAATTCTCCACGCTGTACCTGAAACGAAATATCAGTTAAGGCGTATGTCTCCCCGCTTTTGGTATGGTAGGCATAGCTCACATGTTTCAATTCAAGTAATGGGTCCAAAACATGCACCTCCTTGTGAGTTGTGTGACCGGAGGCTTCCGGTATATTGTAATATATGGAGGCGGAGAAAAAATGTTATTAAAAGCATAGCCGCAACGGACATCCCTAGAATCTGGACATTCGGGACGGGATTTTCTATTTGTGGGAGGAGGAAAAGACAGGAATGGCGCAGAACAAAGTGAATTATCAGAGGGAGCTGGAAAAGCTGCTGGATCAGTATAGCAGGGAGGGACGTGTGCCGACGTTGTTTTTGCACAGCTGCTGTGCGCCCTGCAGCAGCTATGTGCTGGAGTATCTTGCGCAGTATTTTGCGATTACGGTATTTTATTACAATCCCAATATCTATCCGGAAGAGGAGTACCGGAAGCGGGTTCAGGAACAGCAGCAGCTGATTGGAGAACTGAATCTTCAGACGGGATACAATCGGATTTTGTTTGTGGAGGGAACCTATGATCCGGCAGAGTACTTTGAGGCTGTCAGAGGACTGGAGCAGATCCCGGAGGGCGGGGAGCGGTGTTTTGCATGCTTCCGGCTCCGGCTCGGAAGCGTCGCGAGAGAGGCAGCGGTACGCGGCTTTGACTATGTGACGACCACACTTACGATCAGTCCGCTGAAGGATGCGCAGAAGCTGAATGAGATCGGCAGAGAGGCAGCAGAGGCATACGGTGTGCAGTGGCTTCCGTCTGATTTCAAGAAGAAAAACGGATATCAGAGGTCGATTGAGCTTTCCAGGCAGTACGGACTGTACCGTCAGGACTACTGCGGATGCGTGTTTTCCAGGAAAGAGCGGGAGCAAATGAAAGTGTGATAGGCTTCAGAAGACCTTCGCAGCGGAACAAGAATTTGCTTGCAAGTCGGAGTTTCCTGTGATAGACTGAAACACGGCTGCCAGAACTTGGTGGGACAGCTGCAGGAATCATGTGTGTCAGGTTCTGCCATCTGGCAGCGGGCACTCTGAATGGAAGAGCAGGAAAAGAGAGGAATTAGAATGGCACAGTTATGGGGAGGCCGTTTTACAAAGAAGACGGACCAGATGGTATACGAGTTTAATGCATCCATTTTGTTTGATCAGCGTCTGTACCGGCAGGATATTGAGGGCAGCATGGCGCATGTGCGGATGCTGGCGAAGCAGGGGATCCTGACGGAGCAGGAGCGCGACCTGATCCTGAGCGGACTGGATTCGATTCTTGCGGATGTCGAGAGCGGAGCACTTTTGATTACTACAGAGTATGAGGATATCCACAGCTTCGTTGAGGCGAACCTGATCAGCCGGATCGGGGATGTCGGAAAAAAACTGCACACCGGGCGGAGCCGGAATGATCAGGTAGCGCTGGATATGCGGCTGTATGTCCGCGAGGAGCTGTGCCATACGGATGCGCTTCTGCTGGAGCTTTTAAAGGTGCTGCAGCGGATTATGGAGGAACATATTGACACATTTATGCCGGGCTTTACGCATCTGCAGAAGGCACAGCCGGTGACTCTGGCGCATCATATCGGGGCATATTTTGAGATGTTCAGAAGAGACCGGTCGCGGCTTGCCGATGCGTATGAGCGGATGAATTACTGTCCGCTGGGCGCGGGAGCGCTGGCGGGGACAACGTATCCGCTCGACCGCGATTATACGGCACAGCTGCTTGGATTTGCGGGACCGACGGCAAACAGCATGGATTCGGTGTCTGACCGGGATTACGCGATTGAGTATCTGTCGGCACTGGCTGTGATTATGATGCATCTGAGCCGGTTTTCCGAGGAAATCATTATCTGGAATACGAATGAATATCAGTTTGTGGAGCTGGACGACGCGTACAGTACCGGGAGCAGCATCATGCCGCAGAAGAAAAACCCGGATATCGCAGAGCTGGTACGCGGCAAAACGGGGCGCGTCTACGGAGCGCTCACAGGGCTGCTTACGACGATGAAGGGACTTCCGCTTGCCTACAATAAGGACATGCAGGAGGACAAGGAGGGGGTGTTCGATGCGATCGACACGACAAATCACTGCCTTGCTCTTTTTACCGGCATGGTCGATACGATGACGTTCCGAACGGATGTGATGGAATCATCAGCGAAAAATGGCTTTACAAATGCGACGGATGTAGCGGATTATCTGGTGAATCACGGCGTACCGTTCCGCGATGCGCACGGGATTTCCGGAAGGCTTGTCCTGAAATGTATCGAGGAGAAGAAAGCGCTGGATGATCTGACGCTGGAGGAATACCAGGCGGAGTGTCCGGTATTTGAAGAAGATATCTATGACGCCATCCGCATGAAAACCTGCGTGGAGCGCCGCCTGACAAAGGGTGCGCCCGGTGAGGCCGCGATGCGCGAGGTCCTCGCGCAGAATCGGGCATATCTTGGACTCTGAATCAATTTTAATTTTTACTTGACAGATCAGAAAAACAAGTGTATTTTATTGGGAAACAAATGTGCGTCATATAGATACAAAAGCGGCGGACAGGTGAGGAGAGGAAAAAAATGGATCAGAAGCTGAAGGTAGGTATTTTAGGAGCAACTGGTATGGTAGGGCAGAGATTTATCGCTCTGCTGGAGAATCATCCGTGGTTTGAGGTCGTAACGGTGGCAGCAAGCCCGCGCAGCGCAGGGAAGACCTATGAAGAGGCAGTCGGCGGCCGCTGGAAGATGGCGACCCCGATGCCGGAGGCCGTAAAAAAGCTCGTCGTGATGAATGTCAACGAGGTAGAGCGTGTGGCGGCAACGGTGGATTTCGTATTTTCCGCTGTGGATATGACGAAGGATGAGATTCGCGCAATCGAGGAAGCCTACGCAAAGACAGAGACACCGGTCGTGTCGAACAACAGCGCGCATCGCTGGACGCCGGATGTCCCGATGGTGATTCCGGAGATCAATCCGGAGCACTTCGCGGTCATCGAGCACCAGAAGGAGCGTCTTGGCACGAAGCGCGGCTTTATCGCAGTGAAGCCGAACTGCTCGATTCAGAGCTATACACCGGCATTGACTGCGTGGAAGGAGTTTGAGCCGTACGAGGTTGTGGCTACGACCTACCAGGCGATTTCCGGCGCAGGAAAGACCTTTAAGGACTGGCCGGAGATGGAGGGGAATATCATCCCGTACATCGGCGGCGAGGAGGAAAAGAGCGAGAAGGAGCCTCTGCGCGTATGGGGAACCGTTGAGGATGGCGTGATTGTACCGGCGCAGGAGCCGAAAATAACCTGCCAGTGCATCCGCGTTCCGGTGCTGAACGGACATACAGCAGCTGTTTTCGTGAAGTTCCGCAAGAAGCCGACAAAGGAGCAGCTGGTCGAGCGCCTGGAGCAGTTCCGGGGGATTCCGCAGGAGCTGGAGCTTCCGAGCGCGCCGAAGCAGTTTATCCGCTACCTGCAGGAGGATAACCGCCCGCAGGTAACGATGGATGTGGATTATGAGAATGGGATGGGCGTAACGATCGGACGGATCCGTGAGGATTCCATCTACGATTTCAAGTTTGTCGGACTCTCTCACAATACCGTGCGCGGCGCGGCAGGCGGAGCCGTCTTGTGTGCGGAGACGCTGAAAGCAAAGGGATACATCCAGGCAAAATAGTACGAAAGATAGCAGATCGCAGAGCTGTCGCGGCGCAGGCCGCGGCAGTTTTGAACTCTGAGCGGGAATACCGGGCGCGCAGAACAGGAAGAAGGGGAAGAAAGGCAAGAATGGCAAAAGCATTATTTATCGCGGAGAAGCCGAGCGTCGCGCAGGAATTTGCGAAGGCGCTGAAGGAGAATATGAGACGGAATGACGGGTATCTGGAGTCGGAGTCGTATGTCATAACGTGGTGCGTCGGGCATTTGATTACGATGAGCTATCCGGAGGTCTATGATCCGAAGTATAAGCGCTGGAGCCTGGATACTCTGCCGTTTCTTCCGGATCAGTTTCTGTATGAGGTGATCCCCGGAGTGAAAAAACAGTATACGATTGTCAGCCGTCTGCTGAACCGTGCGGACGTGGCGACGATTTATGTCTGTACGGACTCCGGGCGCGAGGGTGAATACATCTACCGCCTGGTAGCACAGATGGCTGGCGTGAGGGGGAAGGCCCAGAAGCGCGTCTGGATCGATTCCCAGACAGAGGAGGAGATCCTCCGGGGGATCCGGACGGCGAAGGAGCTTTCTGCCTATGACAACCTGGCTTCGGCTGCCTATCTGCGCGCGAAAGAGGATTACCTGATGGGAATCAATTTTTCGCGGCTGCTGACGCTGAAGTATGGGAATGCGATTTCCAGTTATCTTGGGCTGAGCCATTCGGTCGTCTCGGTCGGCCGCGTGATGACGTGCGTGCTCGGAATGATCGTGCGCAGGGAGCGCGAGATCCGGCAGTTTGTGAAGACGCCTTTTTACCGGGTGATGCAGCAGCTGGAGCTTGCGGGGCGGACGGTTGAGGGAGAGTTCCGGGCAGTCGAGGGTTCCGCTTATTTTCAGTCGCCAAAGCTTTATAAGGAGAATGGGTTCCGCGAGGAGAAGGATGCCAGGGAGCTGATCGCGCGGCTGTCGTCAGAAAAGCCGCTTAGCACAGTGGTCGAACGGCTGGAAAAAAAGCGGGAGAAAAAGAATCCGCCGCTTCTGTATAACCTTGCGGAGCTGCAAAATGAGTGCTCGCGGATGTTTAAAATCAGTCCGGATGAGACTTTGCGGATCGTGCAGGAGCTGTATGAGAAAAAGCTGGTGACGTATCCGAGAACCGATGCCCGTGTGCTTTCGAGCGCAGTCGCTAAGGAAATCTCCAAAAACATCTCCGGACTCCGCAAATTTGGTCCAGCGCAGGAGTTTGCCGAGGAGGTCCTGGAAAATGGCAGCTACAAGTCTATTGCAAAGACGCGCTATGTAAATGACAAGCAGATCACCGATCACTATGCGATTATCCCGACCGGGCAGGGGCTTGGAGCGCTCGGCTCCTTAAGCCGTACGGCGTATGGCGTCTATTCGGCAATCGTGCGGCGTTTCATGAGTGTCTTTTATCCACCGGCAGAGTTTGAAAAGGTCACAATGGTGACGATGATGCAGAAGGAGCGTTTTTTCTTTTCCTTCCGGGTGCTGCTCTCGGAGGGCTATTTCCGCGTGGCTGGAAATCCCTATGCGAAGAAGCAGGATGCGGAAAGCACGAATCCGGATGGTTCACGCGGCGAGGAGGCGGAGACCAGTTTCGGTATGGAGTTTCTTGAGGCGCTGAAGCAAATCCGGAAGGGTGCGAAGCTTCCGGTGAAGGATCTGGTGATCCGCGCCGGGGAGACGGCTCCGCCAAAGCGGTATAATTCCGGCTCCATGATCCTTGCTATGGAAAATGCAGGGCAGCTGATTGAGGATGAGGAGCTGCGCGCGCAGATCAAGAGCTGCGGGATCGGGACGAGTGCGACGCGCGCAGAGATCCTGAAAAAGCTGGTTGCGAATCAGTACATTGCGCTGAATAAGAAGACGCAGATTCTGACGCCGACCCTGCAGGGGGAAATGATCCATGACGTAGTGTTTTGCTCGATCCGTTCGCTGCTCAACCCGGAGCTGACTGCGAGCTGGGAAAAAGGGCTGAACTACGTTGCGAATGGAACGATTACCAGCGATGAGTATATGCAGAAGCTGGAAGTATTTGTGCGCGCCCGCACGGACGGGGTGCTTGGGATCAATAACCAATATGCGCTGCGCCCGCTCTTTGATGCAGCGGCGCAGTACTACAAGGGGGAAGGGGCACAGAAAGCCAGCCGGACAACCAGAAGCAGCGGCGCGAAGCTGCCCGATGGAGGCCGGATGCCCCGGAGTGTTGGAACGAAGACGTCAGATGGCGGCGGTCAGATCTCCCAAAGAGGTGACAGAAAGCATGCGCAAAGCGGTGAACGGACATCATCGGCGGGCAGCCGCCGCGCGGCCGGGAATGGTTCGGAGACCTTCCAGCTGTCCGGCAACGCCTCTGATCATTGAGGATATGGAAAGGATGAGGAAAATGGAAACATGTAAAATTAAAAATCTATACAATCTGAAAGAGACAATTGCGGCGCCGTTGTTTGAGGGAGCCAAGTACCCATGGGAGCTGCTGCCGAAAATCGGCGCATATATTCTGGAGCTTGGCAGCACCCTTTCCCCGGATGAATATGACAAGGTAGGAGAGGATGTCTGGATTGCGAAGTCTGCGAAGGTTGCGCCGACAGCCTATATCCATGGGCCGGCGATTATCGGAAAGAATGCGGAGGTGCGACACTGTGCTTTTATCCGAGGGAATGCCATCGTCGGAGAGGGCGCGGTCGTCGGAAATTCGACGGAGCTGAAGAATGTGATTCTGTTCAACAAGGTACAGGTGCCGCACTATAATTACGTCGGAGACTCTATTCTCGGCTACAAGGCGCATATGGGAGCAGGCTCGATCACGTCCAATGTCAAATCGGATAAGAAGCTTGTGGTAGTCAAGGACGGCGAAGAGCGGATGGAGACCGGGCTGAAGAAATTCGGCGCGATGCTGGGAGATGAGGTAGAGGTCGGCTGCGGTTCCGTTCTGAACCCCGGCACGGTAATCGGGCCGCATTCCAATATTTATCCGCTTTCCTCTGTACGAGAGGTTGTTCCGGCAAATTCCATTTATAAAAAGCGCGGAGAGGTTGCAGAAAAGCAGGAAATCTAGCAGGTATGCAAATTTAGAACAAGAGGTAAGGAAGGAAAACCGACATGGCAAAGAACAGTACGTATGATGCAAGCAGCATTTCTGTCCTGGAAGGACTGGAGGCGGTGCGCAAGCGGCCGGGCATGTATATTGGAAGTGTATCGCGCAAGGGGCTGAACCATCTGATCTATGAGGTCGTGGACAATGCAGTAGACGAGCACCTTGCCGGCTACTGCACAGAGATTGAGGTGTGTCTGGAAAAGGACGGTTCGGCTACCGTGACGGATAACGGACGGGGGATCCCGGTCGGTATGCATGAAAAGGGAGTATCGGCGGAGAGGGTAGTTTTTACGACGCTGCACGCAGGCGGAAAGTTTGACAGCAGCGCATATAAAACGAGCGGCGGTCTGCACGGCGTCGGCTCGTCCGTGGTGAATGCGCTTTCGCTGTGGCTGGATGTACAGGTGATGCTGGACGGGAAAATTCATCATGACCGCTACGCGCGCGGGATTCCGGCATTAGAGCTGGAAAATGGATTGCTTCCGGTGCTTGGTAAGACAAAGAAGACCGGAACCCGCATCCAATTTCTTCCGGATCCGGAGATTTTTGAGAAGACCTGGTTTGCCGAGGCAGAGCTGAAGTCGCGGCTGCATGAGACAGCCTACCTGAACCCGGAGCTGACGATTCATTTCGAGGACCGGCGCGGAGAGGAAACGGAGCGGGTTACGTATGCCGAGCCGGAGGGAATTACCGGATTTGTGCGGGAGCTGAATCAGGAGGAGGAGCCGGTCTGCAGTCCGATTTATTTTAAGGGAGAAGCAGACGGAATCCAGGTCGAGGCGGCGTTTCAGTATGTCAATGAGTTTCATGAGAATGTGCTGGGCTTTTGCAACAATATCTACAATGCGGAGGGCGGCACGCATCTGACTGGTTTTAAGACCACCTTTACGACTGTGATGAATGCGTATGCGCGCCAGATCGGTGTCCTGAAGGAAAAAGACGCGAATTTTACCGGCGCGGATATCCGAAATGGAATGACTGCGGTGATCTCGATCAAGCACCCGGACCCGCGGTTCGAGGGACAGACGAAAACAAAACTCGACAACCAGGATGCGGCACGCGCAGTTGGAAAGGTGACAGGTGAGGAGATTGTCCGCTATTTTGACAAAAATCTGGAGACGCTGAAGAGTATTCTCGCCTGCGCGGAGAAGTCTGCGAAGATCCGGAAGTCGGAGGAACGCGCGAAGACAAACCTGCTGACGAAGCAGAAGTACTCCTTCGACAGCAATGGAAAGCTGGCAAACTGTGAGAGCCGGGACCCGTCCATCTGTGAGATATTTATCGTCGAGGGAGATTCCGCAGGCGGCTCTGCGAAGATGGCGCGGGATCGGAACTATCAGGCGATCATGCCGATCCGCGGCAAAATTTTAAATGTGGAAAAGGCGAGCATTGACAAGGTGCTGGCGAATGCGGAGATCAAGACGATGATCAATGCGTTCGGCTGTGGATTTTCGGAGGGCTATGGCAATGATTTTGACATCGCAAAGCTCCGCTATGACAAAATTATCATCATGGCGGATGCCGATGTGGACGGCGCACACATCAGTACGCTGCTTTTGACGTTGTTCTACCGGTTTATGCCGCAGCTGATCTATGAGGGGCATGTCTATATCGCGATGCCGCCTCTCTATAAGGTGATCCCGTCGCGCGGGCAGGAGCAGTATCTGTATGATGACAAGGCGTTGGAAAAGTACCGCAGGACGCACAAGGCGCCGTTTACGCTGCAGCGGTACAAGGGTCTGGGCGAGATGGATGCGGAGCAGCTCTGGGAGACGACACTGAACCCGGAGACGCGCATGATGCAGCGGGTTGAGATCGAGGACGCGCGCATCGCTTCTAACATCACACGGCTTTTGATGGGTACCGAGGTGCCTCCGCGCAAGGAATTTATCTATCAGCATGCGCAGGATGCGCTGCTGGATGTGTAAAGACAGAAGAAATAATAGAGCGGCCAGACCTTTACAGAAATTGACTTAGTAAGTGTATCAGGACAGAAGAAACGGAAGGAGAATTCATTTACCTATGGACGGACAGATTATCAGAGCTGAATATTCAGACATCATGCAGAAATCGTTCATTGATTACGCGATGAGTGTCATCATTTCCCGCGCGCTGCCGGATGTGCGGGACGGGCTGAAGCCAGTGCAGCGCCGGGTGCTGTACGATATGTATGAGCTGGGGATCCGGTACGACCGCCCGTATCGGAAATCTGCGCGTATTGTCGGGGATACCATGGGTAAATACCATCCGCATGGCGATTCTTCTATTTACGAGGCACTGGTGGTCCTGGCGCAGGATTTTAAGAAAGGTATGGCGCTCGTGGACGGCCATGGCAATTTCGGTTCTATCGAGGGCGACGGTGCGGCTGCCATGCGTTACACGGAGGCAAGGCTGCAGAAGGTAACGCAGGAGGCGTTCCTCGCGGATCTGGATAAGGATGTCGTGGATTTTGTGCCGAATTTTGACGAGACAGAGAAGGAGCCTTCCGTCCTTCCGGTGCGGATCCCGAATCTGCTGGTCAACGGCTCAGATGGAATCGCAGTCGGCATGGTAACAAGCATTCCTCCGCACAATCTTGGGGAGGTCATCGACGCGGTAAAAGCGCTGATCCGAAACAGTAAATTGACAACGCGCGACCTGATGAAGTATATCAAGGGGCCGGATTTTCCAACCGGAGGCATTGTCGTGAATGAGGCGGAACTGGCGCAGATCTATGAGACCGGGCAGGGGAAAATCCGTCTGCGCGGCAGAGTGGAGGTCGAGCAGGTCAAGGGAGGCCGGGAACGTCTCGTCATCACGGAGATTCCCTATACCATGATGGGCGCGAATATCGGTAAATTTCTAAATGATGTGGCGGCTCTGGTGGAGACGAAGAAGACGACGGACATCGTGGATATCTCAAATCAGTCCTCGAAGATGGGCATCCGCATTGTACTGGAGCTGAAGCGCGGCGCGGATGTGGAGCGCCTGAAAAATCTTCTGTACAAGAAGACGCGTCTGGAGGATACCTTCAGCGTCAATATGCTGGCAGTCGCGGAAGGGCGGCCGGAGACCTTAAGCCTGCGGCAGCTTCTGGAGCACCATGTGCAGTTTCAGCTGGATGTCAATGGCCGGAAATACCGGAACATGCTGGAGAAGGAAGAAAAGAAGCGCGAGGTGCAGGAAGGTCTGATCTATGCCTGCGATATTATTGATCTGATTATCGAAATCCTGCGCGGAAGCCGCAGCAGGGAGCAGGTGAAGGAGTGCCTTGTGCACGGCGTTACCGACGGGATCCGGTTCAAGACGGCGAAGTCGAAGAAGGATGCGTCGAAGCTGCATTTTACAGAGCCCCAGGCAAACGCGATTCTGGATATGCGGTTGTACAAGCTGATCGGTCTTGAAATTGATGTTCTGATGAAAGAGCATGAGGAGACGGTTCGGAATATTGCGAAGTATCAGGATATTCTGAACAACTATGATTCGATGGCGAATGTCATCATCAAGGAGCTGGATCATTACAAGAAGGAGTTCAGCCGTCCGCGCCGGACCGCGCTGGAAAATGCCGGCGAGATCGTGCTGGAGGAGCAGCAGGTGGAAGAAATGCCGGTGGTATTTCTGATGAATCGCTTTGGCTATGTGCGCACCATCGATGAAGCGGTCTATGAGAGAAATAAAGAGGCAGCAGATGCGGAGCACCGCTTTGTACTGCACTGCCGGAATACAGACCGGGTCTGCATTTTTACCGATACGGGCAAGGCACATTTGCTGAAGCTGCTCGACGTGCCCTATGGGAAATTCCGCGACAAAGGGACGCCGCTGGACAATCTGTGCAACTATGACAGCAATGCGGAGAATTTTGTTGCGGTGATGGCGCTTAATGATATCCGGGATACGGTGCTGACCTTCGTGACCCGCCAGTCGATGCTGAAACAGGTAGAGGGCAGTGAGTTTGACGTCATATCGAAGCGGACGATTGCGGCGACGAAGCTGCAGGACGGTGACACGGTTCTGGCTGTTCACGCTGCCTCGGAGCAGGCGCATATCGTGTTGGCGTCAGAGGCCGGCTTTTTCCTGCGCTTTCCGGTGGCATCGATCCCTGTGAAGAAAAAGACGGCGGTCGGTGTCCGCGGGATGAAGCTTTCCGGGCAGGATACCGTGGAAGCAGTCTACTGGATCGAGAAGGATGGCGATACCGAGGTAAAGATCGGCGAAAAGACGCTGCAGCTGAACCGCCTGCGCATCGGGAGCAGGGATTCTAAAGGAACGAAGCAGAGATAGACGAAGAGAAATAGAGAGCAGGAAAAACAGAAGCCTGTTGTGAGTGATGACAGGATGCTGCTAACAGCGGCCGCTCCGATTGCAGTACGGACAGGAGCAGACTTTATTGAAGCATATCCAGATACCTTCGATGTAGTGATGTGGGTACTTTTTGATGAACGTACGGAGGGATTCCCGGATGTGGAATTTGACACAGAGGATGCCTTATGGGATATGTTTATGACGCTGTATATGGAGCATCCAGAAATCCAGTGTATCTTTGTGCTGGATGTCGTACTGGCACTTAGCAGCAACAGCCTGGATAATTACTGGACCAGTTCCGGGCCGTATGATGAAATATTTTACTATATCCGCTTGCCAAAGCATCGGAAAAAATGTTGCGGGCGGCACTTGCCGGTGATACAGGTACAATGGAGCAGATATTGGAACTGGCGCATGATAGGGCATACAGATATTCTATGTACAGAAGAACATTATGATAGAAACAGGAGGAATATTGATAAAAAGAGTGAAATCATTAGCTCAATTCCAGAGTTCAACGCAAAATAAAGAACCAATGCAAACATTTGTTTGATTGGTTCCTTGATTGGTTTGAAATTACTAAGGTGCCGAAAACCCAGTAAAATCAAGGCTTTCTGAGAGCGGATAACGGGAATCGAACCCGCCTATCCAGCTTGGGAAGCTGGTGTTCTACCAATGAACTATATCCGCATCGCTTCATTGCTTTTTCATTCTATCACAAAATCAGGAAAATGCAAGTACCAAATTGAAATTTTTTTCAAAAGATACAGTAGCCTTTTCGGGTAGGATGTGTTAAAATGAAAAAAGTAATCTGATAAGACCTTATGTAAGGTTGATACGGAGCTAAATGATGGGCAAAATGAATGGACAGCAAAGGCTCCCTGGAAAATGGTATCTGCATGGCAGGTTTGTCCTGCTCGGATACAGGAGGTAAAGGAGAGGGCATGAGAAAAAATACAACACTGGTGATCATGGCAGCCGGGATCGGCAATCGGTTTGGAGAAGGCATCAAGCAGCTGACGCCGTTTGGTCCGAGCGGGGAAATTATTATGGATTATTCGATCCATGACGCGATTGAGGCTGGGTTTGATCAGGTGGTTTTTGTTACACGGAAGGAGATCTATCAGGATTTTAAGGAGATCATAGGAGACCGGGTTGCGAAGATTATTCCCGTTTCCTATGCATTTCAGGATATGTCGGACCTGCCGTCAGGCTATACAGTGCCAGAAGGCCGGAAGAAGCCCTGGGGGACCGGGCAGGCGATCCTGGCGTGCAAGGACATTGTGAAGAATCCGTTTGCGGTGCTCAACGCAGACGATTATTATGGAAAAGACGCGTTTCACAAGGTGCATGAGTATCTGGTGAATCAGGAGGAGACTACAGACGGAAAGTATCACTTCTGTATGGCGGGCTTTGTTTTGAAGAATACGCTGTCCGATCACGGCGGCGTGACGCGCGGCATTTGCCGGGTCAGCCCGTCCGGAGAGCTGTTGTCGATTCGGGAGACACACGGGATTGTGAAGACAGCAGAAGGAGCCGCTGTTTCAGGTGCGGATGGGTCGCTTGCTCCGTTGGATGCAGAGAGTCTGGTCTCGATGAACTTCTGGGGCTTTACGCCGGACTTTATTGAGGAACTGGAGCGGGGGTTTGTCCATTTCCTTGATGATCTTCCGGGGCAGGAATTGACAGCAGAATATCTGCTCCCAACGATTGTGGACGGTTTGCTCAGGGAACACCGCGTGGATCTCTCTGTGCTTCCATCTCAGGATCACTGGTTTGGTGTTACCTACAAGGAGGATGTCCCGTTTGTGCGCGAGGCATTTCATGCATTGGTGGAGCAGGGAGTATATCCGAAGGCGCTGTTTCACTAAAATTTCTCTTTACAAGCAAGAACATTTCTAGTATAATAGAAATGTTCCGGGGTATGGCGTAGCTTGGTAGCGCGCTCGGCTGGGGGCCGAGAGGTCGCAGGTTCAAATCCTGTTGCCCCGATTTTTCTTTTCTATATTACAGTTTCCGATACAGCTTCCAAAAAGACAGGAGCATAGGCTTTGATTTTGCGTATCTGTTCAGTACCCTCACAGATACGAGCAAAGCTCCATGAAATCACCTTGCAAACAAATTGGAGAACGGGTACAAGAAAGGAAAATTTGCATGTATGATATCCACTGACAGCCGTGAGCTGTTATTTTTTTGGCTTTAATAGGAAAGCCTGAGTCAAAGTTGCAGTTGATGTCAGGAGCGTGTACGAAGTATGAATAGACTATGAACACTTTGGATAAAAACGAAAACAATCGGTAAAAGTGTTGAAAATTCTGAAATAGCGTACTATATTAATAGAAATAATGCACGAAAAGGAGGGTATCACATGGTTAGCAGGACGTTGACCGTCAGCAACCCGTCAGGGCTGCACATCAGACCTGCGAGCGTACTTGTCAAAGCAGCTGACCGATGCCAGTCGAAGGTAGAGATCATTTACAAGTACAATATCATCAACGCAAGAAGTCTTCTGAACATTCTGGCTGCCTCGATTCCGAACGGGGCACAGATGGAGATCCGGTGTACCGGGCCGTCAGAAGCGCAGGATCTCGAAACAATGTTGGAAACCATGAAACATCTGGAATAGAGAAAGAGGCAACGAATGATGGAATTGCGCGCAGAATGCCGAGGTAAAAGCGCCTGAACCCTGCTACTTGAGAGGCTGGAGGGGACAGGCGCTTTACATTGCGTCTGTTTCGGTGCGGATCGCACGCTCATAGAAGAGCCCGGTCAAAAACCAGAGAGGCGCATAGTCGAGACGGATGACACCGCCGATGGAAAGCGGGGCATCACTGTAGTCCCAGGGACAACAGTTTCGTTTTTTTAAGAAGGTGCCTGAAGTGTATTCGACAAGGAAAATGCACAGCATGTAGACGAGCCCACGGGTAACGGTCCGGCATTTTTTCAGGCAGCGGGAAAGCGGCGCAAAAAGGGAAGCCATTCCGTAGATTGGGAACATTCTCAGAGAAGAAAAGCCCATCAGCTTCGGGTCATGCTGAAAAAAGGAGCCGAGCCCGGTCCAGAGGACCTCTATGCACCAGCCGAGCATGCCGCACTTGATAAAGTTCGATCTCATTGTTTTCACATCCTTTCCGAAACCTTTGCAGAATTGCAGGGCGCTCGTAGCGTTACTGTTCACGGTCATCCTGGCTGCGAACAATAACACGTTTCGCGATTTTCGTACATTCTGCATGAAAACTTCTACATTCCACTTCAGTCGGCGCTAACCGAACGTCCGCTGGATGTTCAGCGCTCCCGCGGGTTAGTGGAGGCGTTTTCCGCAACCTCGTTGTTACAGTATGCCCGTTTTTATGAAAATTTTTCGTGTCTTCTATGGAAAAGTATGCTACAATACGAAAGAGTCCAAAAGAGAAAAGTCAGTGGATGTGAAATGGAGAAAGAACAATGAATCAGTTATTGGAATTGCGGGATCAGATCGATGTGATTGACCGCCAGATCGTAGAGCTATTTGAGAAGCGGATGGATGTCTGCGCGGATGTCGCGCGCTATAAGATTTCAACTGGAAAGAAAGTCTTTGACAAAGAACGGGAAAAAGCGAAGCTGGCTGCCCTGAGTGAGCTGGCGCACGGAGATCTGAATCAGCACGGGGTGCAGGAGCTGTTCCAGCAGATCATGTCGATGAGCCGAAAGCTTCAGTACCAGCTGCTGGAGGAGAGCGGCGCAACCGGGCGGCTGCCGTTTATCGCAGTGGATGATATTGACCGGGAAAATATCCGTGTCGTTTTCCAGGGAGTAGAGGGCGCATACAGCCATGCAGCGATGCGGGCCTACTTTGGAGAAGATGTCAACTGCTTCCATGTCCGGTCCTTTCGGGATGCGATGGAGGCGATTGCGGAGGGAGCTGCTGACTATGCGGTGCTGCCGATTGAAAATTCCTCTGCGGGGATTGTAGCGGACAATTATGATCTGCTGGTGAATTTTGAGAATTATATCGTGGGTGAGCAGATCGTAAAATGTGAGCATGCGCTGCTGGGCGTGCCGGGAACGAAGCTCTCAGACATCCAGACGGTGTATTCCCATCCGCAGGCGCTGTCCCAGTGTGCGGAGTATCTTGACCGGCATCTGGCATGGAGACAGATGCCGTACGATAACACGGCGCTCGCGGCGAAAAAGGTGGCGGAAGACGGCGATCCGTCCCAGGCAGCGGTGGCAAGCCGGTTTGCGGCCGAACTGTTCGGGCTGGACGTGCTGGAGGAGCACATCTATTATAATGAAAAGAATTCCACGCGTTTCATTGTGGTGACGAATCAGAGAATCTTCCGGAGAAATGCGACGAAGATCAGCATCTGCTTTGAGACACCGCATTCCAGTGGGTCGCTGTATAATATATTGTCGCATATCATTTATAACAATCTGAACATGAATAAGATTGAGTCACGGCCGATTCCGGGACGGAACTGGGAGTACCGTTTCTTTGTAGATTTTGATGGAAATCTAAACGACAGTGCAGTCAAGAATGCGCTGCGTGGGATCCGGGAAGAAGCGATTAATATGAAGATACTTGGCAATTATTGAGTTAGGGAGCAGAGAAAATGAAACAAAGCGGCGGAGCATTTGGAAGAATCAAAGAATTGATTTTGTATCGGAACATGGAGCGGGAAACCGTATTGGAGATGATGGCATGGATTGCCGGGCAATTGCCGGAACATCTGTGTGAGGGGAAGGAGTGTCTGACAGAGGAGGTGCGCAGCCGTTTCTACCTTTGCATGCACGATCTGGCGGAGCTGGCCGGACGGTACGGGTTTGAGGGAAATTTGTGGCATGCCTACCTGACGTTTTTACTGGTGAACCACGAAAATATTTTCACTACCTCCTGTGAGATTCGGGGAATCTCGGACGGAAGCCTTCTGGCGCTGGCACGCCATGATTATGCGATCTTCCGGGAATTGTTCGCGTTTGATTTTGCCAGGATTGAGCGGGCGCTGCAGGATGAGAGCTTCGAAGAATTTCTGCACTACCGCAGAGCGCAGGAGACCGGCAAGCTCTTTAATCGCCGGATCCGGGACCGGATCTGCGAGCTGAGTGTGCAGCTGGCAGGTGCAGGTTCAACGGAGGAGTTTACAGATTACATGATTACATTTTACCGGGAATTTGGGGTTGGCAAGCTGGGCCTGCACAAAGCATTCCGGGTTGCGAAGACGGACGGGAGGGTGCAGATCGAGCCGATCACCAATATTGCACATGTCAATCTCGAAGATCTCGTAGGCTACGAGATTGCCAAGAAGAAGCTGATTGACAATACGGAGGCATTTGTTGCCGGCCGGCCGGCGAATAACTGCCTGCTGTTCGGAGACGCAGGTACTGGAAAATCATCGAGCATCAAGGCGATCCTGAACCGCTATTATGACCGGGGGCTGCGGATGATTGAGATTTACAAGCATCAGTTCCAGGAACTGAATGAAGTCATTGCCCAGATTAAGAACCGGAATTATAAATTCATCATTTACATGGATGATCTGTCTTTCGAGGAGTTTGAGATCGAATACAAGTATTTGAAAGCGGTCATCGAAGGCGGCCTGGAGAAAAAACCGGAAAATATCCTGATCTATGCGACCTCCAACCGCCGCCATCTGATCCGGGAGACGTTCCGGGATAATGAGGAGATGAGCAGTGACCTGCATTCGAACGACACGGTTCAGGAAAAGCTCTCGCTGGTGTCCCGCTTCGGCGTGACAATTTACTTCGGCTCACCGGATAAACGGGAGTTCCAGACCATCGTGCGGACGCTGGCGAAGCGGAATCAGGTGCGGATGCCCGAGGAGGAGCTGCTGGCAGAGGCGAATAAATGGGAATTGAGCCACGGCGGTCTTTCAGGGCGGACGGCACAGCAGTTCATCGATTATCTGCTTGGAATGCAGGCCGGCAGCGCGGAGCAGGGATGATTGCGGGAAACAGGTGCTGCCGCTGATCGACGGCAGGAACTGGATTGGAGTGCAGAGGCCGGGCACATGAGCGCAGGCTATCTTATCGTTAGGGCATCTGCGCAGCATGGGGCATGGTTTCTATATCGTTGCGGTATCTGTAGAGCTGGCAGGTACGTATTAACAGGAAAGGCAGGGGGGAAGCATGGCGGTTAAGTTATTCGCGGCGATCAGCATCGGGTCGGCCGTGACAGAAATGAAGATATTTGAATTTAGTTCCCGCAAGGTCATGAAGGAGATTGACTGGATCCGTGCACGGCTGAATCTGGGGCTGGATGCTTACACGATGGGGCGCATCAGCAGCCGGAATGTCGATGATCTCTGCGTGGTGCTGCGGGATTTTAAGCGGATTATGGAGGGCTATAAGGTTGCGGCGTACCGTGCCTGCGCGACGAGCGCTTTCCGGGAGTCGCGGAACATGCTGATTATGCGTGACTATATTGAAAAGCAGACCGGGATCCGGATCGAGGTGCTCTCGAATTCTGAGCAGCGCTTCTACGATTACGAGTCGATTGCATCGGTTACGAGTGAATTTGAGTCGATTATCCAGAATCCGACGGCGATCGTTGACATCGGCGGCAGCAGTATGCAGATTTCGCTGTTTGACAAGGATAAGCTGATCACGACGCAGAATATCCGCGTCGGCAGCATCACCATCCGGGAGAAGCTTGCGCCGATGGAAAAGAACAGCCGCCACTTTGAGTCAATGGTGCGGGAGATTCTGGACCATGAGCTTGCCGGCTTTAATAAGCTTTACCAGAAGGACCGCCAGATCAAAAATCTGATCGTGGTCGGAAGTAATCTGCTCGAACTGATGAAGCAGTATGAGACAGAAGCGAAGAAAATCACATCCGTCTCGAAAGCGGATTTCCTGAAGCAATATGAGCGGGTGATCACGATGAAGCCGGAGGAGATCGCACAGGCGTATGAGATCCCGGCGGATAGCTCCGGAGAGATCGGCCCGTCCGCGATTTTCTGTAAGTCGCTGATGGAGAATTTCGGTGTGGATACGGTATGGCTGCCGAGCTACAGCATGAGTGACGGGATGGCGTATGATTACGGGGTGAAGAACCAGTATCTCCGGAATGCGCACAACTTTGAGGAGGACATCATCGCGGCTGCGCGCAGTATCTCCAAGCGCTATAAGTGCAGCCAGGCCCATGTGAAGAACCTGGAGGGCATTGCGCTGCAGGTGTTTGACCGGATGAAAAAGGTGCACGGTATGGGCAGCCGTGAGCGTTTATTGTTGCAGATTGCGGTGATTCTGCACAACTGCGGGAAATTCATCAGCCTGGAGGATGTCTCGGAGTGCGCGTTCAATATCATCATGGCAACGGAAATCATCGGGCTGTCGCACTCGGAGCGCGAGATGATCGCGTATGTTGTGAAGTTCAATACGAGTCCATTTGTATATTATAAGGAACTGGCGGAAAAGGCGGATATCTCGAAAGAGGAGTACCTGGTCATCGAGAAGCTGACTGCGATTCTGCGGATCGTGAATGCCATGGACCGCACGCATAAGCAAAAGTGTAAGGATGTCACGGTCGTGCTCAAGGATCATGAACTGAAGATCACGGTGGCGAGCCAGGAGGATTTGACCTTAGAGATCGGGACTTTCCGGGAGAAGGCAGAGTTCTTTGAAGAGGTCTACAATGTCCACCCAATCATCCGGCAGAAAAAGTCTCTATAGATAACAGTCCTGTCTGCAAGGTTCGACTGGTAAACCGACCAATCCTTCCGTATACCTTTCTGGATGTGCAGCATAAAGGGGCCATGCAGGAATTCTGCTCAGCCCTTTGAAGAGTGCAGCCGGAAAAACTGGCGGATGGATTTATTTGAAAGGAGCAAAAAATGGCACTGACAGAATTCGAAAAGCCGGAATATTATACCAACCGTGAGATCAGCTGGCTAGGCTTCAACAGCCGTGTGTTGAGCGAGGCGCGCGACAAGAGCCTGCCGTTTCTGGAGAGGCTGAAATTTCTGAGCATTACCTCCTCCAATCTGGATGAATTTTTCATGATCCGTGTCGCATCCCTGAAGGATATGGTACATGCGAAATATACGAAGCGCGATATCGCAGGCCTGACCCCGCAGGAACAGCTTGCGCTGATCCAGGAGAAGGCGCATGAACTGGTGCATCAGCAGTATTCCACGTACAACCGTTCGCTGCTCCCGGTTCTGACCGCAAGCGGTGTCGAGGTCGTGACGGAGCATGAGAAGATGAGCGCGGAACAGATGGAGTATGCGGATCACTATTTCGAGGAAAATGTCTATCCGGTTCTGACGCCAATGGCGATGGATTCCTCGCGTCCGTTCCCGCTGATCCGAAATAAGACGCTGAATATCGGCGCGCTGATTTCAAAAAAGGGGGAGAAGGGCAAGGCAGAATTTGCGACGGTACAGGTGCCGTCCGTACTCCCGCGGATTGTCCGTCTTCCGAATGGAGAGAAGGGACAGAAATGTGTCATTCTGCTGGAGGAGATTATTGAGCGGAATATTGAGAAGCTGTTCCTGAATTATAATGTAGTCTGTGCGCACCCGTACCGGATCATGCGCAACGCGGATTTGACGATTGACGAAGATGACGCAGCGGATTTGCTGAAGGAGATTCAGAAGCAGCTGAAAAAACGTCAGTGGGGCGAGGTCATCCGGCTGGAGATCGAGGATAAGATGGAGCCGAAGCTCTTGAAAATCCTGAGGCAGGAATTTGATGTAAAGGAAGAAGACATTTACCCAATCAACGGACCGCTTGATCTGACCTTTTTAATGAAGCTGTATGGACTCGAGGGGATGGACGATTATCGCTACCAGCCGTACCGTCCGCAGCCGGTGCCGGGCATGAACGACGAAGAGGACATCTTTACGCAGATCCGGCGCGGCGATATCCTGCTGCACCATCCGTACATGACCTTTGATCCGGTGATCCAGTTTGTAAAGCAGGCGGCAGCAGATCCTGATGTGCTTGCGATCAAGCAGACATTGTACCGCGTGAGCGGCCATTCTCCGATTGTTGCTGCACTCGCGCAGGCGGCAGAGAACGGCAAGCAGGTTTCTGTGCTTGTCGAGCTGAAGGCACGGTTTGATGAGGAAAATAATATTCTCTGGGCGAAGATGCTGGAGAAGGCGGGCTGTCATGTGATCTACGGGCTGCACGGGCTGAAGACGCACAGTAAGATCACTCTGGTCGTGCGCCGCGAGGAGGACGGCATTCGAAGGTACGTCCATCTTGGCACAGGAAACTATAACGATTCGACCGCAAAGCTGTATACGGACTGCGGCATCCTGACATGCTCGGAGCCGATCGGCGAGGATGCGACGGCAGTCTTCAACATGCTTTCCGGCTATTCGGAGCCGAAGAGCTGGAATCGTCTGTCCCTGGCGCCGCTGTGGCTGCGCGGGACGTTTCTCCGGCTGATCCGCCGGGAAGCGGAGCATGCGAAGAACGGGGAGCCGGCGCGTATTATCGCAAAGATGAATTCGCTGTGCGATAAAGAGATTATCGCGGCACTCTACGAGGCTTCTGCGGCCGGGGTGGAGATTGACCTGATTATCCGGGGGATCTGCTGTCTGAAGACGGGGATTCCGAAGATCAGCGAGCACATTCATGTGCGTTCCATTGTCGGGAATTTCCTGGAACATGCGCGGATCTTTTACTTCCGAAACGGCGGAAATGAGGAGTTTTATATGGGAAGCGCGGACTGGATGCCGCGGAATCTGGACAAGCGGGTTGAGATTCTCTTCCCGGTCGAGGATCCGGGGGTCCGCGAAGAGGTGCGGCATATCCTGGAGATCCAGCTGGAG
Source organism: Lachnospiraceae bacterium UBA7160 (assembly GCA_002491565.1). GTDB lineage: Bacteria > Bacillota > Clostridia > Lachnospirales > Lachnospiraceae > Choladousia. The sequence continues at coordinate 52,293 of DKWE01000050.1, forward strand.
GACAATGTCAAGGCGCATATCCTGCAGCCGGACGGCTCCTATGAGAAGATCGACAAGCGCGGCAAGACACTGCTGAACGCGCAGGAATACTTCTGCGAGGAGGCGCAGAACCGGGGGAAGACAGAAGAAGAGTATGTGCCGGGGCGTGTGTTTATCCCGATGGAGGCGGCGGAGTAAGTAACCGGGCGCCACTGACACTTTGCAGCCCGGATGTTACGTGATCCCGCGGGACCGAGGATGCGTGAACAGTAATGAAGGAGATGGATTTATGTATCGAGATCATACAAGAAAGGTAACGATTGGAGACCGGGTTATCGGCGGCGGGAATCCGGTACTGATCCAGTCGATGACGAATACGAAGACGGAGGATGTGGCAGCGACGGTTGCACAGATCCAGGCGCTTACGGCGGCGGGCTGTGAGATCATCCGCTGCGCGGTGCCGACGATGGAAGCGGCACAGGCACTTAGGGAAATCAAGCGGCAGATTACGATTCCGCTGGTGGCGGACATCCATTTTGACTACCGGCTGGCAATCGCGGCGATTGAGGCAGGCGCGGACAAGATCCGGATCAACCCGGGCAATATCGGAAGCACAGAGCATGTGCGCGCGGTCGTGGATGCGGCGCGGGAGCGGAATATCCCGATCCGTGTCGGGGTTAACAGCGGTTCTCTGGAAAAGGAAATCGTGGAGCGCGACCACGGCGTGACGGCGGAGGGGATTGTAGAGAGTGCGCTGCACCAGGTGGCCATTATTGAGGACATGGGATATGAGAATCTGGTTATCAGCATCAAGTCCTCCGATGTCCTGATGTGCGCGCGTGCCCATGAACTGCTGGCACAGAAGACAGATTACCCCCTGCATGTGGGAATCACGGAGGCGGGAACCCTGTTTTCCGGGACGATCAAGTCCTCCATCGGTCTTGGCATCATTCTGCATGAGGGGATCGGCGATACGATCCGCGTGTCTCTGACCGGCGACCCGCTCGAGGAGGTGCGCGCGGCGAAGCAAATCCTGCGCACGCTTGGGCTGCGGAAGGGCGGTATCGAGGTCGTATCCTGTCCGACGTGCGGGAGGACGCAGATTGACCTGATCGGCCTGGCTAACCAGGTGCAGGCAATGGTCGAGGATATTCCGCTGGATCTGAAGGTTGCGGTCATGGGCTGCGTTGTGAACGGACCGGGCGAGGCGAAAGAGGCAGACATCGGCATTGCAGGCGGCAAGGGCGTCGGGCTGCTCATCAAGAAGGGCGAGGTCGTCCGCACCATGCCGGAGAAGGAACTGCTGAATGCGCTGCGTGAGGAGCTGCTGAACTGGGATAAAAATAAAGAAGGATAATACGGGAGTAAGATTGGATGCAGAAATCATTTTCGGAGGTATTTCCGACACTGGATCTGCCGGAGGAGCTGATCGGTCTGCTGGAGTTTGTGCGGATCGACCGCGTCACCTTAAACCGGAACCGCGATTTCATGCGGATTTTTCTGGAGAGCGACAAACTGATTGATAAGAAGTATATTTTTGAGCTGGAGCGGGCGATCACGGACCAGCTCTTTTCCGACGTTGTGATGACAGTGAAGGTGATCGAGCGGTTTCATCTGTCGAAGCAGTATACGCCGCGCAACCTGATGACAGTCTATGAGGGCAGCATCCTGCTGGAACTGAAGCAGTACAATGCGCTGCTGTACAGTCTGATGCACGATGCAAAGAAGGTGTTTTCTTCAGATGACACGCTCTGTCTGGAGCTGCCGGACTCAGTGGTCGCGGACGGGAAGGAGCAGGAGCTGCTTGCAATCCTGGAAAAAATTTTCTGTGAGCGCTGCGGGCTGAACTTCCATGTCAGTGCAAAGCGTGTGGCGCCGGTACAGACCGCCCGGCGCAGGAATCTCGAGCTGGAGCTGGAGCAGGAGGTCGCACAGATCGCGCAGAATTATCGTGCGGTGAAGGAGGCAGAGCAGGAGCAATCATCAGGCGGACAGGAACAGGCAGGAAGCCAGAGGACGGCGAAGGCAAAAGGAGGAGCTGCAAAGGATGCGGCATCCCAGGGAAGGCAGCAGACCTCGTCTGGCAAGAATGCGGGTGCACAGGAGAGCAACGGAAAAGGAAAGTTTGCTTTGGATGGGCAGAATCCGGAGGAACGCGGCCGGCGGAATACATTTTTTGCCGGAGGCAGGTTTGGCCAGCCGAAAAAGTCGGACAATCCGGATGTCATTTTTGGTCGCGATATTGAGTCGGAACCGATGGAGATTGAGCAGATCACCGGCGAGATCGGTGCGGTGACGGTGCGTGGCCAGGTGCTGACAGCGGATCAGAGGGAGCTGCGGATCGGGAAGACGCTGATTAGCTTCAATCTGACTGATTTTACGGACACGATCACGGTGAAAATTTTTGTGAAACAGGAACAGGCGGCAGAGCTCGCGGGAGCGATCAAGCCGGGAGCGTTTCTGATGCTGACCGGAGTGACGACGATCGACCGGTTTGACAGCCAGCTCTCGATCGGAAATGTATCTGGCATGAAGAAGATAGCGGATTTTCGGGAAAAGCGCGTGGACAACTATCCGGAAAAGCGGGTGGAGCTTCACTGCCACACAAAGATGAGTGATATGGATGGGGTCTCGGATGTTTCCGCTCTGCTCGCGCGTGCGATGGAGTGGGGGCATCCTGCGATGGCGATTACCGATCATGGTGTCGTGCAGGCTTTCACGGAGGCGAACCATACGGTGCCGAAGGATCGTCCGTTTAAAATCATCTATGGGATGGAGGGTTATCTTGTCGATGATCTGAAGGAAATCGTGACAAATGAGAGAGGACAGACCTTGCGGGACGCCTATGTCGTGTTTGATCTGGAGACTACAGGTTTTTCGGCGGAGAAGGACCGGATCATCGAGATTGGTGCGGTGCGTGTTGAGGGCGGAAAGATTGTCCGGAAGTTCAGCACCTTTGTCAATCCTCAGATTCCGATCCCCTTCCGTATTGAGGAGCTGACGGGGATCAATGATGAGATGGTTCTGGACGCGCCGCCGATCGAAAAGATCCTGCCGGATTTTCTGGCATTCTGCGACGGCTGCGCGATGGTGGCACACAATGCTGGGTTTGATATGAGTTTTATCACGGAGAACAGCAGGCGGCTTGGACTTTCCTGTGACAAGACGATCGTGGATACCGTGGAGATGGCGCGTATCCTGTTACCGCAGCTGAACCGCTTTAAGCTGGATACTGTGGCGAAAGCGCTGAATGTATCGCTGGAAAATCATCACCGGGCGGTGGATGATGCAGGCTGTACCGCGGAAATTTTTGTGAAGCTGGTGGAGATGCTTGAGAAGCAGGGCGTAGATACGCTGGCGGGACTGAATGCACTTGGCATGTCTTCGGAAAGCCAGATCAAAAAGCTGCCGACCTACCATGTGATCATTCTGGCGAAAAATGATATCGGGCGCGTGAATTTGTACCGCCTGGTGTCATGGTCGCATTTAAAGTATTTCAAACGGTCTCCGCGCGTACCGAAAAGTGTGCTGCAAAAATACCGGGAGGGCCTGATCATTGGTTCCGCCTGCGAGGCAGGAGAACTGTACCGTGCGCTGCTGCGCGGGGCTCCGGAGCCGGAGATCGCGCGGATCGTGAATTTTTACGATTACCTGGAAATTCAGCCGCTCGGGAACAATGCGTTTATGACGCGGGAGGATTATGAGGATCGCAGGACGGTGGAGGATCTGAAGGAGCTGAACCGCAGAATCTGTGAGCTGGGAGAGCGGTATGGCAAGCCGGTCGCCGCGACGTGCGACGTCCATTTTCTCGACCCGAAGGATGAGATCTACCGCCGCATCATCATGGCATGCAAGAAATTCAAGGACTCGGATGATCAGGCGCCGCTGTATCTGCGGACGACCGAGGAGATGCTGGAGGAATTTTCCTATCTGGGAGAGGAAAAGGCGCATGAGGTCGTGATCACGAATACAGTGAAGATTGCGAAGATGTGCGAGAAGATCTCCCCGGTGCGCCCGGACAAATGTCCGCCGGTTATTGACCATTCGGATCAGATTCTCCGGAATCTGTGCTATGAGAAAGCGAACGAAATTTACGGGGTCCCTCTGCCGTCGGTTGTCGAGGAACGGCTGGAGCGTGAGCTGAACTCGATTATCTCTAATGGCTTTGCCGTGATGTACATCATTGCGCAGAAGCTTGTGTGGAAGTCAAATGCGGATGGCTATCTCGTTGGCTCGCGTGGGTCGGTCGGCTCCTCCTTTGTCGCGACGATGTCCGGGATCACGGAGGTCAATCCGCTCAGTCCGCACTATATCTGTCCGAACTGTCACTACAGTGATTTTGATTCGGAGGAAGTGAAAAAATTTGCCGGGATGGCAGGCTGTGATATGCCGGATAAGGTGTGCCCAAAGTGTGGAACCAAGCTGAAGAAGGACGGATTTGATATCCCGTTTGAGACGTTCCTCGGGTTTAAGGGAAATAAGGAGCCGGATATCGACCTGAATTTCTCCGGGGATTACCAGAGTAAGGCGCATAAGTATACGGAGGTGATTTTCGGAGCGGGGCAGACGTTTCGGGCCGGGACGATCGGTACGCTTGCAGACAAGACGGCATTTGGCTATGTAAAGCGGTATTATGAGGAGCGCGGAATCCGCAAACGGAACTGTGAGATTGACCGGATTGTGCAGGGCTGTGTCGGCGTGCGCCGGACGACCGGGCAGCATCCGGGCGGGATCATTGTGCTTCCTGTGGGAGAGGATATCTATTCCTTTACGCCGGTGCAGCATCCGGCGAATGATATGACAACGGACATCGTCACGACACATTTTGATTATCACTCAATCGACCACAATCTGCTGAAGCTGGACATCCTCGGACACGATGATCCGACGATGATCCGTATGCTGGAGGATCTGACCGGGATTGATGCGAAGAAGATTCCGCTGGACGACCCGTCGGTGATGTCGCTGTTTGCAAAGACGGACGCGCTTGGCATCACGCCGGACGACATCGGCGGCTGCCCGCTTGGATGTCTTGGCATTCCGGAGTTTGGCACAGAGTTTGCGATCCAGATGCTGCTGGATACGAAGCCGAAATATTTTTCTGACCTGGTCCGGATCGCGGGGCTGGCGCACGGGACGGACGTGTGGCTTGGCAACGCGCAGACCTTGATCGAGGAGGGAAAGGCTACGATTTCCACAGCGATTTGCACGCGTGACGATATCATGATCTATCTGATTGGCAAGGGGCTGGACAGTGAACAGTCGTTTACGATCATGGAGAGCGTCCGGAAGGGTAAGGGACTGAAGCCGGAGTGGGAGACGGAGATGACAGCGCACGGCGTTCCGGACTGGTATATCTGGTCCTGCAAGAAAATTAAGTACATGTTCCCGAAGGCGCACGCGGCGGCGTATGTTATGATGGCTTACCGCATTGCGTACTGCAAGATCTTTTATCCTCTGGCGTACTATGCGGCGTTTTTCAGCATCCGTGCACCGGGATTTGACTATGAGCTGATGTGTCTCGGAAGGGATAAGCTGCTGTATCATATGAAGGATTATGAGAAGCGGATGGACACCCTGAGCAAGAAGGAGCAGGACACGTACCGGGACATGAAGGTGGTCCGGGAAATGTATGCGCGTGGTTTTGAGTTTCTTCCGATTGATATTTATGAGTCGGGAGCGACGCGGTTTAAAATCAAGGACGGGAAGCTGCTGCCTGCGCTCAGTACGATTGGAGGACTGGGAGAAAGGGCGGCGGAGGCGGTAGTCGACGCAGTGAAAGACGGACCGTTTCTGTCGAAGGATGACTTCCGGAACCGCACGAAGGTCAGCAAGACGATCGTGGATCTGCTCTCGGATCTCAAGATCCTGGACGGACTGCCGGAGTCGAACCAGCTGTCGCTGTTTGATTTTGCGTAGGGGAAAGTAAAATTTGGCAAGGTAGAAAGGATAAGTAGGAAATGTCTGTCTTTCAGTGTTTCTATCCGGATGAATATCTGGATTCCACATATGAGATTGATTTTGCGGCGCGGTATGCAGCCGGTGTGCGGGGGGTGATCTTCGATATCGATAATACGCTGGTGCCGCACGGGGCTCCTGCGGATGCGCGGGCGAGGGAATTGTTTGCGAAGCTTGCCAGACTTGGAATTTCGTGCTGCCTGCTCTCGAATAATCAGCGGGAGCGGGTAGAGCTGTTTAACCGGGACATCCAGGTGCCGTTTATTGAGAATGCACATAAGCCGTCTGTGAAATCCTATCAGAAAGCGATGCAGATGATGGGGACCACGCCATCAAATACGCTGTTTGTCGGTGATCAGCTGTTTACGGATGTCTACGGCGCGCGCCGTGCCGGGATCCATACCATATTAGTGAAGCCGATTCACCCGAAGGAAGAGATCCAGATTGTGCTGAAGCGGTATCTGGAGCGGATCGTGCTGCATTACTATCAGAAGGAGCAAAGAGCTGACGAGGGCGGCGCGCAAGGGCGTTGATAGTCACACATTAGTCACAAGGGAAGGCTGAAACGTACGGTTCCTGAGGCATTTATATGAAAAAACTTTTAAGAGAGTTTTAAGAAACGCCATCTTTACGTCTTTCACTGAGTATGCTAGAATAAAATATAATTATGTGAATATTTGAGAGATTCACAAATTTGTAATTGTGGGGGGATTGCGGATGTTGGATCGGTTTAGGGAGTGGTTATCAGACAATTTGCGGTATCTATTGCTGGGACTGTCGATTGTATTGCTGCTGGTGATTGCGTTTTTTACGATTCGCCTGATCACGCGGATCGGGTCAGATGAGAAGAAGCCGGAGATGGAGCAGATGACAGAGGACGGGTCGGAAGCACAGGGCCAGGTATCGAAAACAGAGAATAAGCTGAAGAAGGAGCCGGCAGACTCTCCGCTGCATCAGTTGGTTGAAAAATACTATAAAGCAGCAACGGAAAAGGATTATGACACGGTTGATACTCTGAATGAGGACGAAAAAGACCGGAAGGAGATTCGCGAGGATAGCGCAATTGAATCGTACAATAACATCATTACGTATTCGAAGGCTGGCATGACCGACGGAACCTATGTGGTGTATGTCTACTTTGAAGCGAAGATCGAGGGGATTCAGACGCTGGCGCCGAGGCTGGCTGAGATGTATGTGATCTCAGATGCCGAGGGTGGACTAAAGTTTGGCGACCGCACGGGCAGTACAGCTCTGGAAAATTATATGAAAGAGCTTGCGGCAGACGACGATGTACAGGCATTGGTCAGCGATGTCAACACGCAGCTGTCCAACGCGATGGCGCAGGATGGGGATCTGAAGACCTACGTAAAGGGAGCGTATAAATCCGGACAGGTTACAGATGGAACGGATGAAACAGACGAGACAGACGGAGCTGCAGATGGCAGCGGCGCCGGAGCGCAGACTGGCACGATGAAGGCGAATACGGTGGTCAATGTGCGTGCGCAGGAGTCTGCCGAGTCGACCCTGTACGGGACACTTCCAGAGGGGATGGAAGTAGAAGTGCTGGAGAATCTGAGCAGCGGCTGGTCCCGTATCCGGTATACGCAGAGCAATGGCACGGTGATAGAAGGTTATGTTATGACGCAGTACCTCTCGCCGGCAGGATGAATCATCAGAAAGTAGAAGCAGCTGGAATCATGATACAGATAATCGTGATTCCAGCTGTTTTTATGTGGTGCTGCTAGAGCGCATTTCATCGGCACAGCCGGAGTGGGCGATTTGCGCATACGGGCTGAATTCCGGCTTATGCCTCTGTAGCCGCGTAGAATTCCTCCAGCAGAGCGCTGCGCAGGCGTTCCAGAAGCTGTGGAGCCTTGCCGCCGACTGGTTTGCCGTCAATCTGGTTCGCATGCAGGCAGAACCGGAAGGAGCTGGAAACGAGGACTTCATCTGCTTCAAAGAGCTCCTTCAGGGTAAAGGCAGTCTCATCGACTGGGATTTCCAGCTTCTTGCACATCCGAATGATATGTGCGCGCCCGATACCTGGCAGGATCAGATTGTCTGTCGGCGCAGTGCGCAGGACGCCGTCCTTCAGAATATGGACATTGCTGTGCGCGCACTCTGTGACGCGTCCGCCTGGACGGTAAAATACGGATTCCTGGCAACCGGCCTGCTTTGCCTTTTCCGCAGCGAGTACGGCAGGGATCAGGTTTAAGGTCTTGATATTGCAATGGAAAAAGCGGGTATCTTCGGTTGTGATCAGCTGCTGTGGTTCCAGACAGTCCGGTATGGTGGTCGGGGTCAGCGTGATCCAGAGATTCCCCTGCCCCTCTGTAAATGCGTGCGTTCTTGGGCCGGTGCCGCGTGTCACCTGGACATATACAAACAGGTCGCCGTCCTCCATTTTCCGGATCAGCTGGTTCAGAAGCTTCGCAAGCTCCGTCTTTGTGATGGGCATCGGAATATGTAACAGTCCTGCGTTGTTAAACAAGCGGTCAAGGTGTTCTTCTGTAGCGAACATATGATAATTATGACACGGCCATGCGTCATAGACCCCGTCCCCGAACCAGCTGACCCGGTCATTCATCGGAATCATCATAGCTTCGATTTCATCGTATTTGCCATTGTAGTATCCAAGTGTTTTCATTTGAATTCCTCCCTTGCCCTTTCGGGTCATCGATAGCCTTTAACAAAAACGACGAAAGAGGCCGGCCCTTTCGTCGTTTTGTCCTGATTATAGCTCGGCCCTCTGGCAAAGTCAACTACTGACTGTTAAAATTTTGCCGCCCGGACGGAAAAAGCGTTACAGTTTCGTCCTTGTGCATTTTTCCGGGTTGTGGTAAGATAAACGGGATGCGCGGGAATGGGAGGGCAGAGGACAGATGGCAGAGACGATACAGCAGGATGGGGCAGCCGGCGAGGTCCGGCTGAATAAATATATCAGTGCTTCCGGGCTGTGCTCGCGGCGGGAGGCAGATCAGCTGATTATAGCCGGAAGAGTACAGGTAGACGGGGCAGCTGCGACGCTTGGAACGCGGGTGCGCAGGGGACAGAATGTGACCGTGGATGGCAGGAGCATAGAAAAGGAACCAGAGCTGATTCTGCTCGCGGCAAATAAGCCGCGCGGAGTTGTGTGTACGACAGACCAGCGCTGGGGAGATACAACAATATATGACATCCTGAAGTATCCAAAACGTGTCTTTTCTGTTGGCCGGCTGGACAAGGACTCGGAGGGGCTGCTGCTTTTGACGAATGACGGAGATCTCATGGACCGGATTATGCGGGCGAGGAATTACCATGAAAAGGAATATGTCGTCACCGTGAACCGGAAAGTGACGCAAGAGTTTTTGCGGCGGATGCAGGACGGGATTTATCTGGAGGAGCTGGATGTCACGACGAGGCGCTGCAGGGCATGGCAGACCGGGGAGCGGGAGTTCCATCTCGTTCTGACGCAGGGGCTGAACCGCCAGATCCGGCGGATGTGCGCGGCGTGCGGATACCGGGTTGAACAGCTGGTGCGCGTGCGGATCATGAATGTACTGCTCGGGGATCTTGCACCGGGGGAGTACCGGAGCGTGGAGGGTGCGGAGTACCAGAAGCTCACGGCCCTGCTTGCAAACTCACAGAAATAAATCTGTGTAGTACGCAGAATACGAAGTATAAAACAGGAAGGGAGCTGAAAGAACATGGAAGATGCAATCGCGCGTATGCGGGAATTGACCGGCCGGTTGCGGGAGGCGTCCAGGGCATATTATCAGAACGACACAGAACTCATGAGCAATCTGGAGTATGACCGGCTGTATGATGAGCTGGAGAAGCTGGAGCGAGAGACCGGTACCGTGCTGGCGGGCAGCCCGACCGTGACAGTGGGCTACGCGGCCTTAGAGCAGCTCCCGAAAGAGCGGCATGAGGAGCCGATGCTGTCGCTGGATAAGACGAAGGAAGTCGCGGCGCTGGCAGAATTCGCGGGGGATCATGAGGTATTGATTTCCTGGAAGCTGGATGGACTGACGGTGGTCCTGACGTACCAGGGCGGGGAACTTGTCAAGGCGGTGACGCGCGGAAACGGCGAGGTTGGCGAGGTCATCACAAATAATGCAAGGGTATTCCAGAACATTCCACTGCACATTTCATACCAGGGCGAACTGATTCTGCGCGGCGAGGCGGTCATCACGTATTCAGAATTTGAAAAGATCAATGAGGAGATCGGGGACGCGGAAGCACGGTACAAGAATCCGCGGAACCTCTGCAGCGGTTCCGTGCGCCAGTTAAATAATGAAATTACCGCGAAGCGCCATGTGCGGTTCTACGCATTTGCGCTGGTGCGGGCGGACGGTGTGGATTTTGAAAACAGACGGAGCAGCCAATTCGAATGGCTGCATTCCATGGGGTTTGAGACGGTCGAGTACCGCAGGACGCACGCGGACGGGGTGGCGGATACAGTAGCGTGGTTCGAGGAGAAAATTCAGCACTATGATGTCCCGTCCGACGGCCTGGTCGTGACGTATAATGATATTGCGTACGGGCGTTCTCTGGGCAGAACGGCGAAATTTCCGCGTGATTCCATCGCGTTTAAGTGGCAGGATGAGACGTGCGAGACGACGCTGCGGGAAATCGAGTGGAGCCCGTCCCGGACCGGCCTGATCAATCCGGTCGCCATTTTTGACCCGGTGGAGCTGGAGGGGACGACGGTGAGCCGCGCGAGTGTCCACAACCTGAGCATTATGAAAGCGCTGCGGCTTGGCATCGGCGATACGGTCACAGTCTATAAGGCAAATATGATCATTCCACAGATCGCGGAGAATCTGACGGGCAGCGGAGCGGTAGAGATTCCGGAGATTTGTCCGGCCTGCGGCGGTCCGACTACGGTGAAGCAGATCAATGATGTTGAGACACTCTGCTGCACGAACCCGCGCTGCAGCGCAAAACGGATCAAATCATTTGCGCTGTTCGTCAGCCGGGATGCGATGAATATCGAGGGCATGTCGGAGGCGACTCTGGAAAAATTTATCGCGCGCGGCTATCTCCATACCTTTGCGGATCTGTTTCATCTGGAGCAGCACCGGGAGGAGATTGTGCAGATGGAGGGCTTTGGGGAGAAGTCGTATGCGAACCTGATGCAGAGCATCGGGAAGGCGCGGACGACGACGCTGCCGAGGCTGGTCTACGCGCTCGGCATCCCGAATATCGGGGTGGCGAATGCGAAGCTGCTCTGCCGGTTCTTTGACTATGAGCTGGAGCGTCTGCGCACAGCGGGGGAAGAGGAGCTGGCTTCCATCGAGGGGCTTGGAGGGGTCATTGCCGCTTCTGTCGCAGGGTATTTTGCGGACGAGGAGAATGCGGAAGCGCTGGATACGCTTCTTTGCGAGCTTACACTGGAAAAGCCGGAAGAGCAGGAGGGCGGCAGCACACTTAGCGGCAAGACCTTTGTGATCACAGGAAGTGTGGAGCAGTTTGCGAACCGGAGTGAGCTGAAAGCGTTTATCGAGGCACATGGCGGAAAGGTGACAGGCTCCGTGACAAAGAAAACGGATTATCTGATTAACAACGATACCACGTCAAATTCGTCAAAGAATAAAAAGGCGCGGGAGCTTGCGATTCCGGTGCTGTCGGAAGCGGATTTTCTAAAGCTGGTGGAAGAAAGGGAGGATGCGTATGCCGATTAAAATTGAGAGCGGTCTTCCGGCAAGAGAGATCCTGGAGCGGGAGAATATTTTTGTGATGGACGAAAACCGGGCGGTGCATCAGGACATCCGTCCCATCCAGATTGCGATCCTGAATCTGATGCCGCTGAAGGAGGATACAGAGCTGCAGCTGTTGCGGTCGCTGTCTAACACGCCGCTGCAGGTGGATGTGACCTTTGTCCGGGCAACCTCGCATGAGGCGAAAAATACCTCTACGAGTCATCTGAATAAATTCTATGTGGGCTTTGATGAGATCAGGGACCGGCGGTTTGACGGGATGATTATCACAGGGGCACCGGTGGAGCTGATGGAGTTCGAGGAGGTCGACTACTGGGAGGAGCTGACACAGATCATTGCGTGGACGGAGCACAGTGTGACTTCGACGATTTATCTGTGCTGGGCCGCGCAGGCCGGGCTGTATTATCATTATGGATTGCAAAAAAGGCTGCTGGACCACAAGATGTTCGGACTGTTCTGGCACCGCGTGCTGAACCGCAAGGTGCCGCTGGTGCGTGGTTTCGATGATGTGTTTCTCGCACCGCATTCCCGCCACACGGACGTTCCGATTGAAGAAATCCGCAAGGTAAAGGAGCTGACAATCCTCGCGGAGTCGGATGAAGCAGGGCTGTTCCTCGCGATGGCGGATAACGGACGGAAAATTTTTGTCATGGGACATCCGGAGTATGACCGTGTGACGCTCGATGCAGAGTACCGGCGCGACCTGTCCCGTAACCTTCCGATCCAGATTCCGAAGAATTATTACCGGGAGGATGACCCGGCGAATAAGCCGCTTCTGCTGTGGCGCGCGCATGCGAATAATTTGTATACAAACTGGCTGAACTACTACGTGTATCAGGCAACTCCGTATGATCTGATGGGAACGCCGGATTTTCGCAGTATGTAAGGGATTATGAAATTGGACTCCGGATTTCTCATAAGGTTTTTGGGGGCTGTTCTACGCGGCTATAAGTATAACCTATAACGAATCATTCTGAATTCCAATAAGTCGTTTCCTGTAAAAGAATTGACTTTTCCGGGCGGGCGTGTTACATTCATACCTGTCCGGGACAATACAGCAGAAACCTGACGGCTGACAATCTGCGGCAGTAGGGAAAGTGTCTCTATCCGGTTGCAGGAGGCGGAATATCCCGGATCAGAACGAAGAAAAAGAGGAGGATCTCGATTATGAAAAAGATTTTAGGAATTGGTTTGTCACTGGCACTCACAGCATCTGCATTTACCGTAACGGCATTTGCGGAGGAGGATAAGACGATCACAGTTGCAGCTTCCGCGACTCCGCATGCGGAGATTCTGGAGGAGGCGAAGCCGGTTCTGGAGGAGCAGGGCTGGACACTGGAGGTAACTGTGTTTGACGACTATATTATGCCGAACAATGTTGTCGAGAGTGGAGAGTTTGACGCGAACTACTTCCAGCATATTCCGTATCTGGATGATTTCAATGCAGAGCATGGGACACACCTTATCAATGCAGGAGGCATCCACTATGAGCCGTTTGGCATTTATCCAGGTACGAAGGCGACGCTTGAGGAGATCGCGGAAGGCGATGTGATCGCAGTTCCGAACGATACGACGAACGAGGCGCGGGCGCTGCTTTTGCTGGAGGCAAATGGCGTGATTACGCTGAAGGAAGGCGCAGGGCTGACCGCGACAGTGAAGGATATCGAAGAGAATCCGCACAATGTCGAGATTCAGGAGCTTGAGGCTGCACAGGTGCCGCGTGTGAAGGATGAGGTTGCTTATATGGTTCTGAACGGCAACTATGCGCTGCAGGCAGGCTTTTCGGTAGGAAAGGATTCCATCGCATATGAGACGTCTGATTCCGAGGCGGCAAAGACCTATGTGAATGTAGTAGCGGTTCTGGAGGGCAATGAGGGGAGCGAGAAGATTCAGGCGCTCGTCGATGTCCTGAAGTCAGAAGAAATTCAGAACTTCATCAATGAGAAGTATGACGGAGCAGTGATTCCGTTTGTGGAAGCAGCTGAGGGAGAGACAGAGGCAGCTACGGAGGATGTGACCGAGTAAGACAGCGAAAATACAGAACAGAACTAGGGAACTGGCAGGAAGCCCAAGGGCATTGCCAGTTCCTTCTTGAGCGTTCGGGAAAACAGGAGAAGCAGGGATGGATCCAATTATTCAGGTAAAGCATTTGTGTAAGACCTTTCAGGTCAAAGGCAGCCAGGTCGATGCAGCGAAAGATATCAGCTTTGACATCGAGCGGGGAGATATTTTTGGCATCATCGGTTTGTCAGGCGCAGGGAAAAGCACCCTGGTGCGCTGCCTCAACCTGCTGGAGATGCCTACCTCGGGAGAGGTAATTGTAGACGGGAAAAGCCTGACGGAGCTTTCAGATGCGGAGCTGCGGTTCGTGCGGCGGGATATCGGCATGATTTTCCAGCATTTCAATCTGCTGATGCAGAAAAGTGTGCTGGACAATGTGTGTTTTCCGCTGAAAATCGCAGGCGTCAAAAAGCAGGAGGCAAGAGAGCGGGCGATGGAGCTGCTCCGGACAGTGGGGCTGGAGGACAAGGCGGGGGCATATCCGGCACAGCTGTCCGGAGGACAGAAGCAGAGGGTCGCGATTGCGCGTGTGCTTGCGAGCAATCCGAAGATTCTGCTCTGTGATGAGGCGACGAGCGCCCTGGATCCGCAGACAACGAAATCAATCCTCGGACTTCTCAGGACCATCAATGAAACGTATGGAATTACGATTGTCGTGATTACGCATGAGATGGCAGTGGTGCAGGAGATCTGCCATCATGTCGCGGTTCTGGATGAAGGCGTGCTCGCGGAGTCCGGAACGGTGCAGGATCTGTTCCGCGCGCCAAAGACAGAGGCAGCGCGCAGGCTCATCCTGACCGGCACGGAGCAGCTGAGCCGGATGCGGGGCGGTACAGCTGTGCGTGTGACCTTCTCCGGTCAGTCTTCGTTTGAGCCGATGATCGCGAATCTGATTCTGGAGTATAAGATGCCGGTCAATATTTTGTTTGCAGATACGAAAAATATCAACGGAAGTGCAGAAGGAGAAATGATTCTGCAGCTTCCGGATGTAAAGGATACGGCGGAGCGCATGATCCAGGATCTGCGCGCAAAGAGACTGGGAGTGGAGGTGCTGGAACACTATGTTGGATAAGGATATGATTTGGATGCTGGTGGAGGGCACCAGAGATACCCTGTATATGACGTTGATGGCAACCCTGTTCGGTTATCTGTTCGGACTTCCGATGGGGATCACACTGATGGTGACTGCCAAGGAGGGCATCCAGCCGACCTCGCGTGTAAAGCAGAAGGTCTACGCGATCATTTATAAGGTGCTGGACGTTATTGTCAATATTGCGCGGAGTATTCCGTTTCTGATTTTAATGATTCTCGTGATTCCAGTTACTAAGGCGATTGTCGGAAAGAGCTATGGATCGGCAGCAACCATTGTCCCGCTGACGATTGCAGCGGCACCGTTCATTGCGCGTATGGTTGAGTCTTCGCTGCAGGAGGTGGACCGGGGTGTGATTGAGGCAGCGCAGTCGATGGGCGCCGGGCTTTGGAGAATTATCTGGAGCGTGCTTCTCGTGGAGGCGCGGACCTCGCTTCTGATCGGTGTGACGATCGCGCTCGGTACGATTCTTGGCTATTCCGCAATGGCCGGAGCGGTGGGCGGCGGCGGCCTTGGTGATATCGCGATCCGGTATGGCTATTATCGGTATCAGACGGACGTGATGCTTGTGACGATTGTGGTGCTGGTCGTGCTCGTTCAGATTCTGCAGAGCATCGGGATGATGCTGTCTAGAAAGCTGGACAGGAGAAGAGCTTAGCAGGCACAGACCAGCCGCTTCGCGTCTGCCGCGGTTGTGTGAACAGCCTGTCTGTGGCAGCTATGCTGTCTCTTATGTGCAGGCGCGACGCTTCAAGATTACTGCTCACAGAAGACCGTGAACAGTAATCTTTTTTTAATATCTTAAGAAAAAAAGCGGTTGCTGTAAGAGGCAAAATATGGTAAGGTTGAAATATCCAATTACGCGTGTCTCTGCCAGGGAAATGGGCAGGGAAAAGGGAAGGAGAGAGGTATATGAATGAAAAGAGACACTTGAGAGGCAAATGCATGAGCATCCTACTGTTTGCGGTGCTGTGTTCCATGCTGTTTGCTATGACAGCAGCGGCAAAGTCAAAGACGGTATCTATGAAGTTTGATGGCGATGCGTATACCTATACGGGGAATCAGAAGTCCAATGTGACGATGTACCACAAGATCAAGGTGTCGAAGCCAAGTGTTATGCTTGTGTCTGCTGCGTACGATATAGGCGGGACCGCAAAGGCCATGCCTGTGTGGCTGTGCAACAGCAAGAAGAAGTCTCTCGAACGTACATCGAAGGGCTCTTCTGTCAATGCAGTGCAGTTCATCAATACCGGGACAAAGGGAATGGCATATTACGGAGTGAAAAAGGGCACGTACTATATCAAGACCAAGGGTGCGGCGAATTACATGATTGTTGCCGCTCTTGAGCCTATGGCTGACAGGGGAGGCAGTTCCAAGACAAGAGCGACCGGGATTTCCCGGAACACTCCGGTGACAGGGCTGCTGCCGGCGGGGGAAAGCTACACGGCTGCGGATTGGTATAAGTTTAATGTCAACCAGAGCCGGGTGCTGAGTCTGTCGCTGCAGGCGGTCGGAAATGGCCAGTTCCAGTTCTATCTCTATGGACCGAGTTATCCGAATGGTGTAAAGCTTGCTTCGATGATGAATAAGAGCATCAATTGTTCCAGCACGCTGAAAGGAAGCAAGACAAAGGCGCGTGTGAAGCGCGGCACCTACTATATCAAGGTAGCGCGCGGTACGAGCAGCGCGTACCGAAAATCAAGCGGTGCATATTCTTTGAAGTGGGATCTGAAATAAAGGTAAGAGGGTTCTGTAATGTGCAGGCGCGTATTTAAATGATATGAATAAGACTGCCGCGTTCGGAAGGAAATCATTCCCGATGAATGCGGCAGTTTTTTGTACGTTTTGTAGTATAGTTGGCGTTCCTATATTCCCGCGGGCAACGAGCCAAGTAGCCCCATGCGTGCATGGATATTTGACGGTGCTGTGTGCCGATGGAACACGCTTAGCACCGACCGAAGCGGAGCGTAGACCTGTGGCTGTCCTTATGGCATTTCGTGTCTGAGATAGAAGATGGCAAGCTGTGTGCGGTCACGCAGATTCAGTTTGGACAGGATCACGCTGAGATAATTGCGGACAGTGCCTTCACTCAGAAAAAGAGACTCTGCAATCTCCCGGTTTGACAGTCCGTCTGCAACTCCTTCGATGATGGCAAGTTCTTTTTCGGAGATGTCGAATGCTGCGAAATCGAAAGAGGGCTGGCGTTTTAAAAGCTCCGGAAGCCGATGGATGACCTCGCTTCCAAAGACGGTCTGCCCGCTTGCTACCGCATGGATGGCCGGGAGGAGATGGGCATAGTCCTGCTTCAGCAGATATCCCTTCGCACCGATTTTCAGAGCCTTTATGATATAATCATCGTCAGAGAAGGTGGTGAGAAGCAGGATGCTTGCGTTCGGGTTATGCTGCAGGATCCGTGATGCGGCATCCAGGCCATCCATGCCCTGCATGCGGATATCCATCAGAACGAGATCTGGCTGGAGACGAAGGAAGAGGGCAAGCGCCTCATCACCGGAGCTTCCGGTACCGATGACATGGATTTCCGGGTCGGACTCCAGGATAATTTTCAGAGCGGTGGTGACAAGCTGGTCGTCATCGATCAGGATCAGATTCATGTGGAAGGAACTCCTTTCTGTCAGTGCTGCAGTGTGCAGATTTTACTTGTGACTGTAACATTCCTATCTGGCAAAACTCCGCAGTATGATTTTTATCGGCAAGGCGGCTGAGGAAAGCGATGCGGTAGCATTGTCGATCGAAGTCAACGCAGTCCGATAGAAAATCAGTCCGGGAGGGAGTGTGCGGGGCCAAAAACGCAGACGTAAGTTAGATAGCTTTCGGAATTGCAATGTGGATACGGAACCCATGCTGACTCTGGATGGAGAGGGTTCCATGCAGAGCCCGCACACGCGCCTCCATATTTTCCAATCCTATACCGCGTGTGGCTGGAGCTGCAGAAATGGAATCCGCACCGACTCCGTTGTCGGAGAGAATATACTGGTAGAAGCCAGGGTGTTCGATCACAGAAAGAGCAGCAGCGGTTGCATGGCTGTGCCGGGCGATATTGACCAGTCCTTCTTTTGTAATCGCAATCAGGCAGTATTTTAGCTCACGAGGCAGAACCGGAGACATTGTGTAGTGCAGAGTGACCGGGCAAAACTGAAAGTCATCGAGCAGTGTGCGCAGAGATTCTTCCAGATTGACCGAATCGTCATGCAAGTCATGGACACTGCGGCGGATACTGTTCATTGCTTCATCAAGGGTGTCGTTCAGCTGCTGCAGCGGTCCGGACAGAGCGGCGTCATGACAGATGGTGCGCAGCGCGCCGACCATCAGGATTGACCGGGTCAGCATGTGCCCGACATTGTCATGGATTTCCCTTGAGATGCGGTTTCGCTCCCGCAGGGTAGCGGTATAGATTTCATTGTCCTGCTTTTCCAGAAGCGTGCGGTTGCGCTCTTTTAAAAGAAGCTGCAGCTCTGTATCATCATCCCGTGTCTGGTTGTATTGACTTCGGAGCAGCTGGTTCGTATCGGTTTTGGAACGAAGCAGACCGGCCGCAAAACAGCTGGAAAGCAAATAGCAAAAAAAGGTCAGGCCGCGGGAGGCACTCATCATGAGCAGTGTAAAAGTACAGAGCAGGAATCCGAAGATGCGCAAAAGGCGGCAGAATAAGACAGTCTGCTGCTGTTTGAAAACAGGAAGCGATACCGAATCTGAATGGGAAGGCTGTGGCAGGCGGCCGCAGAGCGCGTAGACTGCAAGCGGAAGAAAGCAGGCAGCCTCCGGCAGCAGGAACGGCAGAGCTCCTTGCAAAATGGCACAGAAAAACTGCAGACGCCAGTCTGCAAAAAAGGTGTGCAGTGCAGTGAGCAGAATTGCAGTCCAGAATGTGAGTACCGCAGTATTGCCTGGTGCAGAGGAAAGCAGAGGCAGTATAGAAAGAAGCAGTAAAAGTCCTTTATCGATTAAATGTTCCATAGAAATCCCTTATAAGTATTTCTCAAAAAAATCATGAAAAAGCCTGCGCTGTGCAGTTACATCATTGTATCCTTTATAGCATACTGCTTTCGGAAAAGCAATGGATTTGTAAGATGACATTTGTCATCTTTTCTTTTGACATCGGACACTTTTCATGGCGAGCGGGAATGTGTATACTGATAATAAATCAATTCTGTGCAGGAAGACTGTACCGATGGCAGCGTTGGCTGCTGACTGCCATGTCTGATGGAAAGCGGTGCAGTACCGTAAAATCGGTAGATCAGAACCGTGAAAAATGGGAGGGACTTTTATGATTCATATGGAAAATGTGGTGAAGCGATACGGCGAGCTTGTAGCGCTGGATCATTTGAATCTGGATATCCGGGAGGGCGAGGTGTTTGGTCTGCTTGGTCCGAACGGATCGGGCAAGACGACGGCGATGAATTGTCTGCTTGCCCTGCTCAAGTATGATAAGGGGAGTATCACGGTGTTTGGTCAGGAAATGAGGCCGGACAGCTATGAGCTGAAACGGCAGATCGGTGTCGTGCCGCAGGAGGTGGCAGTCTTCGACCAGATGACGGTGCAGGAAAATATCGATTACTTCTGCGGACTTTATGTAAAGGATAAGACAAGGCGAAAAGAATACACAGAAGAAGCAATCCGCTTTGCAGGACTTGAGGATTACCGGAAGATGCTTCCGCGCAAGCTTTCCGGCGGTCTTCTGCGCAGACTGAATATCGCCTGCGGGATCGCACACCAGCCGCGCCTTGTGATTCTGGATGAGCCGACCGTGGCAGTCGATCCGCAGAGCCGCAACCGGATCCTGGAAGGGATTCTCGAGCTGAACCGGAAAGGTTCTACAATCATCTACACCTCTCATTATATGGAGGAGGTCGAGCAGATCTGCAGCCGGATCGTTATCCTGGATCACGGACGCAGCATTGCGTCCGGAACTACGGAGGAATTGAAGCGGATGATCCGGACAGCGGAGACGATCCTGATCGAGGGCATTGTGCTGTCACCAGAGCAGCTATCAGGCATTCAGGCGCTGAAGCATGTGTTTCAGGTGGATTATGACCGGGGGACATTACACCTGACCGTAAAATGCACGAGTGCCACGCATAACCTGATCCGGCTGCTGCATTTTCTGGAGGAGGAGGGTGTTTCCTTTGGCCAGGTGTACTCGCAGCTTCCGACGCTGAATGATGTATTTCTGGAAATTACGGGCAAAGAGCTGCGGGATTAGGAGGGGTGAGTGTGCTGAGATTGTATTGGTTTCATACAAAAAGAATCTTAAGAGGCAAGGAAGAGCTGTTCTGGGCACTGATTTTTCCGCTGGTGATGGCGACGTTATTTTATGCTTCTTTCGGCTCCGGGGTAGACCTGGAAGAGATGAACGCAATCCCGGTGGCGGCAGTCCGCGGGGAAAATGTGGCGTTTACCTCGTTTTTGCAGGCAATGGACGGGGATACGCTGGCGGTTCAGGAGATGGAGGAGGGGCAGGCGCTTCTGGCGCTCTCAGAGGGAGAAATTGACGGTATTTTTTACTGTGAGAAGGAGCCGTCCCTTACCGTCGTGGGAACGCAGCTGCCGGAAAGCATTCTTGGGGCGCTGCTCGAGGGCTATCTGCAAAATGCATCGATGCTGGAGGAGATCGGAAAAACACATCCTCTGAAGCTTCCGGCAGCGATAGCAGCGATGTCAGACAGCCAAAGCTTTATTCAAAATGTAACGACACAGGGGAATGTACTGGATAACAATCTGACCTATTTCTTCGGGCTGATCGGAATGGCCTGTCTGTTTGGCGCGTTTATGGGATTGACCTCGGCGATGAACCTGAGGGCAGACCAGTCTGCACTGGCAGCCAGAAGAAGCGTAGCGCCGACGCACCGGAGAACGATGGTGGTCAGCGAATTGCTTGCAGCATTCACGATTCAGTTTTTCAATATCTGCATCCTGCTTCTCTATCTGCATTTTGCGCTTGGCATCTCATTTGGAGAGAAGTGGTACCTGCTGCTGCCGGTCTGCATCCTGGGAAGCGTCACAGGGGTTGCGTACGGGATCTTTCTGGGCAGCCTGCATCTGAGTGAGGGCTATAAAACTGCCTGCCTGGTCGGAAGCTCGCTGCTGATGAGCTTTCTCGCCGGGATGATGTTTGCAAATATGAAGGATATCGTGGCGCACCACGCGCCATTTCTCAGTAAAATCAATCCGGCAGCGCTGATTGCGGATGCGTTTTACAGCATTTCCGTCTACGAAAATCCGTCGCGCTATCTGGAAAATCTGGCGCTGCTTGCAATCATTGCACTTGTGCTGGTGACAGTGAGTTTTGTACGGCTTGGGAGGGAACGGTATGACAGTCTTTAGAGGATATCTGATGATCATACGCAGAAACTGCGCGCTGCTTCTGCTGTATGTCGGGATTTTTATCGGCATCTGCGTGATGGCGCAGCAATCGGGGATCGGCACGGGGATGACGGAAGGATTTGCGGCAGTGAAGCTGAATGTGGCGGTGATCGACCGGGAGCACGGCGTTCTGGGAGAGGTTCTGCGCGCAGTCATGGAGCGGGATCAGAATCTGGTTAAACTTGCGGATGATTCTCAGATTCTGCAGGAGGAATTGTACTACCGCAACGTTGAGTATATCCTGGTGATTCCAGAGGGAGCAGAGCAAAGGCTGGAAGCCGGGGAGGAAGCGGTGGTGCAGAGCATCATGGCGCCGGATTCGACGGCGGGGTACTATGTGGAATCTCAGGTGCAGCTGCTCCTTGGACAGATTCGCACGTATCTGGCGGGTGGTTTTGCGCTTCAGGAGGCAGCGGACCGGGCACTTGCACTGGGTGAACTGTCCGGAGAAGTGACGCTTCTGAATTTAAATGGGACGGGCGGTGCGCGGCCGGACTACAATTTTTTCTTCCGCTATCTGCCGTATGCCTTTCTGGGAGCGGTCGTCATAACAATGAGTACGGTAATCATGGAATTCAAGAAAAAAGCAGTGCAGCGCAGAATGCTGAGTTCCTCGGTTCCATTTATCCGGCAGAATCTGGCGGCTGTAGCTTCTTTTCTGCTGGTGGGAGGGGTAGTTTGGGCCATTTGCATAGCGCTTCAGGCGGTTTTCTACCGGGGAGGAATCTTTGCCGGTATGCATACGGGATATTATCTGCTGAATAGCGGAGCGCTGATGCTGGTAGCGCTATCTCTTGGGTACTTATCCGGCATGCTTTCGAACAGTCCGGCGGGGCTGAATGGTTTGACCAACGTGATTTCCCTCGGACTCTGTTTTCTGGGAGGGGTCTTTGTGCCGCTCGAGATGCTCGGAAGCAAGATGAAGCTGGTGGCGCAGTTTCTGCCGACCTACTGGTACTCCAGAATCAATGATATCCTGGGAGATTACGGAACCGTCAGCGGGGAGCTCTCGGCAGTAGTCTGGAAGGGAATTCTGATTCAGCTTTTGTTTGCGGCGGCCTGTTTCGCTGTGACACTTGCGGTAAAAAGAGGTATCCTCTCAATGAGGGATCAGTAATAAGCAAGGCTTTTCTTGACTTGAGTTTGCCAAAGTGATAGAATGCCGTTAGTGTATCAAATGAAGAAAACGACGGGAGGAATCATTTCATGATTGACAATAAGAAAGTCCTGTTCAGCGGCATGCAGGCGACTGGAAATCTGACACTTGGCAATTACCTCGGGGCATTGAAAAACTGGGTGAGCCTGAGTGATGAATATGAGTGCTTTTATTCGGTGGTGGATATGCATTCCATCACGGTGCGCCAGGATCCGGCGACGCTGCGGAAGAGGGCGAGAGCGCTTTTGACCCTATATATCGCGGCCGGGCTTGATCCGGAGAAGAATTGTATCTATTATCAGTCGCATGTGTCCTGCCACGCGGAGCTTGCCTGGATTCTGAATTGCTTTACTTACATGGGAGAGCTGAACCGGATGACGCAGTTTAAGGACAAGGCGGCGAAGCACGCGGACAATATCAATGCGGGGCTGTTTACCTATCCGGTACTGATGGCGGCAGATATTCTGCTGTATCAGGCAGACGTGGTGCCGGTCGGCATTGATCAGATGCAGCATCTGGAGATCACACGCGACATTGCGCAGCGGTTCAACGGCATTTACGGGGATGTGTTTACGATCCCGGAGGCATATATCGGCAAGACAGGCGCGAAGATTATGAGCCTGCAGGATCCGGCGAAGAAGATGAGCAAGTCCGACGAGAATGTAAACGCAAGTATTTACTTGATGGATGATCCGGATGCGATCCGCCGCAAGTGTAAGCGCGCGGTAACAGATTCTGTCGGGGAGGTCCGGTATTCGGATGAGCAGCCGGGCGTGAAGAATCTGATCAGCATTTACTGTGCTTGTCTCGGGAAGACTCCGGAGGAGGTCGAGCGCGAGTTTGCCGGCAGAGGATACGGGGAACTCAAGGAAGCGGTAGGAGAGGCAGTTGTTTCCGTGCTGGAACCGCTGCAGAAGCGCGTGGCGGAGCTGGAGAAGGATAAATCCTACATTGACGGGATTATCAAGAATAATGCGGAAAAGGCAAATTACTACGCACAGAAGACTCTGCGCAAGGTTCAGCGCAAGATCGGCTTCCCGGACCGGATCCGGTAATCAGAGCGCGAGACGCCGCATATCCTCGGGAAGCGGTTGCTCAAAGTGCAGCGGGATGCCGGTAATCGGGTGAACAAAATCAAGAGAAAAGGAATGGAGTGCCTGGCGCCTAATCGGAACGGTTGAATTGGGGTGATATAGAAAGTCTCCGGCGAGCGGATGTCCGATGGATGTCAGGTGCACCCGGATCTGGTGCGTTCGGCCAGTTTCAAGACGGACTCGCAGCAGGGAACAGATCGTGTTGTTTTCTGTCGGCTGCGGGTCCTTTTTTTGCGCTGGCGTGCCGGAGTTGGATGCTTCCGGGCGGCAGAGGGCGATTCGCTCATAATGTGTGACCGCGCGTTCTCCGTGAACCGGGTCCACGCACCGCATGAGCACAGAGTCCGGCTTTCGTGCAATCGGCGCGTCGATTGTGCCGGATTCGGGTGTAATCCCCTCGGCAATGGCGAGATACTGCCGATGGATGCGCCGGTCTGCGGACATCTGATACAGGATCGCACCGCTTAGCATATTTTTGGCAAGAATCAAAAGACCGCTGGTATCGCGGTCCAGGCGGTTGATACAGCGGTAGACAAATGGTGATTTCTGATCCCGGAAGTAATAACAGACCGCATTGGCCAGTGTGTTTTCGTAATGATTCATCGATGGATGAACCGGCATATCCGGCGCCTTATTGATAACCATCAGGTCCTCATCTTCATAGACAATCGTAAGCGGAAGCTGCACTGGCAGGATCCGTCCCGTGTCCGGCTCCTCCGCAACGTGGATCGTGAGTGTATCACCGGCTTTCAGCAGAGTATTCGTATAGCTCCATATCCCATTTAAAAGAATCCCACGCTCGGTTCGCTTCAGATGAGTCAGAATCCGGTGAGAGCAGCCTTGTGCGCGCAGAAATTCTTCGATCCGTTTTCCGGCATCCGGTTCGGTGATCCGGTAGGTGAGTGTGCGGTCCATTGTACGTATTCTTCCTTTCCTGCTAAGGAATTGTTCAATCATAACGGTTCATATTGCTTGTCTTTGTAACAGTTCCTAAGCTAATTCAAACTTATAAGTCTTGGGGCGGGTACCCTGCAGGCCCGCCCCGAATGTTGTAAATCACTGATAAGTAAAATGCTGTCGGCAGATACTGCCCGCAGATGGAAACGGAACTCTGCGATTGTCAGGACAGTGCATACAGCCGGGCGGGATCGACCTGAAAGTCGGGGCCGCACTCCGGGTTGCATTCCTTGTACTTTTGATAGCAGTAGGCAATGATGCTCTTGCGCGTGACGATCCCGATGAAGATTCCGTTGTCATCGATGACCGGGATAAAGTTCTGATTCATCGAGGTCATCACAAGATCCTCAATGTTGCAGTTGACATTGACCGGCTGATTGTCACGCTTCCGGTGGATTTGCCTGAGAAAAATATCCTCCGCCTCGTGTAGATTCGAAGCATGACGCTCCTTCAGCTCCCAGAGGATGTCCCCCTCGGTCAATGTCCCGATGTATGTCCCCCGCCGGTTGATAATCGGCACTGCACTATACTTATGGTATTCCATCTTTTCCAGAGCCTGCCGGAGTGTATAATCCTCGTACAAAAACATAACGCTATTCTTGGGAACAAGATAAAATAGTATATTCATAGTCATGATACTCCTTTTGCAGCTGTCTGGCACAGGCCAGACAGTTTTCTTTTGTCCCCTTGATTCTAGCATATTACACAAATGGATTCAATATATCTGCAAATTTTTATACTTTTTTAAGGAAAAGTTGTTACGGTTCATGCCTCTCTACACAAGCGAACTACAGACCAGCCGCTTCGTGTCTGTCGGGGCTGTAAATGACTGCTTTTATCTGTGGTTGTGAATATACGAATCCCAATTTACTCCGTAAACTCAATTTGGATGCGTCCATTGTGTGTTTTTGCGATCAGCGACTTGCTGCGGTCCGGCTCGTATACGTTGTCGAGATTGTTAAAGCCGTTTCGCGTGGTACTGCTGATATTGTAGTCATTTTGTGCGCCGATGATCGTCGCACTCACGATTCCGTTGCAGGTCTGCAGCTGAATCTGGTCGCTGGTCAGCTCACGGCCGGTCACTGCGCCATTCTGCGTGGACAGGGAAAGCTTCTCCGGGAAATTGCATGATTTTGCGGAAATCAGTCCGTTACCGGCAGCAGCCTCGATCCGGTTCCCCATCAGGTTCGAGAGCTCGATCTTTGCATTTCCGGTCTGGATCTGCAGATCGCTGACCTGGCAGTTCTCGATGCGGATCATACCGTTGTGGCTTGCGATTTCTCCTCTGGAAAGGTTGCCAAGTCCTGCCGCCCGGATTGTTCCGTTTGAGGTGGTCAGGTACAGGTTCCCCGCAAAGTTCATCGGCATTTCCAGGATAAGGATGTTGAAATCCAGGAACCAGTTCAGCCAGCTCAGCGGGAGACGTCCGGATTTGCGCTCATGCCGGAAGAAAAATACGCCGGCCTTTTCTTCGAATGTAACTTTGTCCTGTCCGTCGCGCGGTTTAAAATAGACGCGCACCGGGCCGTCCTCAACCGTGCGGACGCGGATGCGCAGGTTCTCCGTCTCAACACGAACCGTGTGGATCAGCTCCGAGGACTCATAATTCTGCTGTTTTTCCTCGCGGCTTCCACTCTTTGCCGTGTAGACGACCAGTCCGCCATATTCAGCGCGGATCTTCTTGGCAACCTCCTCCGGGGAGTCGAATTTAGCCAGGATCTCTTCCTCTGTGTACCCCTGATCCATTCCATCGTAGATCAATTCCTCATAAAAATCCTCAATCTGCTTCAGATCCTCACCTGGCAGATCAATCAGCTGAAACTTCAGCTTCTTCAGATATTCTTCCTTTTTCATGCTTCCACTCCCTCCTGACTGGCGTTCTCAGAATGTTCCATATCCTGTGTTCCGAGGACCGCTGCTTCTTCTGTTGCTTTTGCTTGCGACTCTGCCTTGGCGGCTTCTTTCATTGCTTCGGCCGCAGTCTCTGAAGTCTTAGCGGCTTCCTTAGTTGCTTCAGCAGCAGCTTCCACTGCATTAGTCGTTTCTACCGTTGATCCGGCTATCGTCTCCGCTGCCGGGACCGTTTTCTCTGTTGTTACAGATGGCTCCTGAGGCATTTTAGAATTCTGCTGATCAATAAAATGATACATCCGCCGCAGCTCATCCCATTCGGAAAGGAAGCAGTCGATTTTCTTCTGTCCTTCCGCTGTGAGCTGGTAATACTTGCGCATCCTTCCGTTGTATTCCTCGCGGTAGGTCGTAAGACTTCCGTTTTGTTCCAGACGCTTCAGAATCGGGTATAAGGTGGATTCAGAAATCTCCACACACTGTTCCAGCTCCTGGATAATCAGATATCCGTAAGACGGTCCCTGCTTTAGCACGGCCAGGACACACACCTCAAGGATTCCCTTTTTTCTCTGTACATCCATGCGATTCCCTCCTATCTCTATTGCTATGCAATGTATACTATACGTACTATACTATTCATTACAAAGTATGTCAACCCCTTTCTTGAACTTTTCCAGAATTCTACTTAACAAACAGCCGATTGTGTGATAAGATGATACAAAAGTCAACAGGAAAAACGATCAAAGGTTCCTGTTTACGGCTATCCCGGCCGCAGACAATCAAAGACCCCGCTGCAAGC
>DKWE01000052.1 GCA_002491565.1 Lachnospiraceae bacterium UBA7160
GCGTGCAGATGGTAGGAATGATTTTTCAAACACGCTCTAGTTACCTTCCGAAATAATAAAATGCCATGTACCTACTCTACGGATATTCAATCCGGACATAAAAGCAGCCCCTGCACAAAAATCTATCACACGCTGTCCCAGCGCGGTATCCACCTGCTCCAAATTGATCATCACCGCATTTCCCGCTTTCAACTTCTCTGCAATCGCCATACAGTCCTCCATGGAGGTCGGACGAACCACCGCATACCCCGCCTGCTTTGTTTCTCTCTTCCCGTTCCGGTCCGATTCTGTCATTTCACTCGCAGGATCCTCGTCCGCTCCATCATCTCGGTTCATCCGAAGCATTGCAAAAACGCGGTCCCAAATTCCTCTGCGCTGCTCCTGTCCGTCGTCCACATCCTCCAGGTCTTCCAGATACTCCGATTCCATGTCTGCAGCCTGATCCTGGCAATCTTTTTCCTTATTTCTTCCTTCTGGAAATTTCAAAATCATACGCTGCTTCCTCGATTCTTATCTGCCTGATTTTCTACGCTGCCTGCTCAGTTTTCATATTGCTCTTTCCGAGTTACAAGTATAGAGCTCGCACACTGCTCCTCTGCTCCGATTCGCTTTTTGTCTTATTATACATTGTCATTGCTGTTTTGTAAATGAAAGTTTTCTTATATTTATCCTCTTTTGTCTACGGCTGGCTGCAGTTCAGCAGACCCTGTTTCACGGCCCACACTCACGCTGCTAATCTCACACCTGATAAAATTCCTTGTACCACTCTGCAAATTGCCTCAGTCCGGTCCGCAGATCCGTCCCCGGCTGAAAACCGTAATCTCTCAGCAATGGTTCGCAATCCGCATAGGTGACAGGCACATCGCCTGGCTGCATCGGAACCAGTTCCCTGTGCGCTTCGAAGTCATAGTCGAGCGGCAGGACCTTTGCACGAATCAGCTCTTCCTGCAAAATGGTCACAAAATCGAGCAGATTTTCAGGGTTCTGATTTCCGATGTTGTAAACAGCATATGGCGGTACGGGCAAACCGTCCTCCCCGTTCTTCCGCTCCGGCGCTCCGGCCATAACACGCTTAACTCCCTCTACAATATCGTCCACATAAGTAAAGTCGCGCCTGCAGTTGCCATAGTTGAAAATCTGAATGGTTTGCCCCTTCACGAGCCTATTGGTAAAACCGAAGTACGCCATATCCGGACGGCCCGCAGGGCCGTATACCGTGAAAAAGCGCAGACCTGTGGACGGAATATTGTACAATTTGGAATAGGCATGTGCCATCAGCTCATTGGATTTCTTCGTTGCCGCATAAAGTGACACAGGATGATCCACCTGATCCTCCGTACTGTACGGCACCTTTTTATTGGAGCCGTAAACCGAAGAGGAAGAGGCATACACCAAATGCTCCACGCCTTTCGCACCGCTGTCATAAGAATGACGGCAGGCTTCGAGGATGTTATAGAAGCCGAGCAAGTTGGAATTAATATAAGCGTCCGGGTTCGTGATAGAATAGCGCACACCTGCCTGCGCCGCAAGGTTGACGACAATGTCAGGGTGGCAGGCTGCAAAAATATCATCAATTACCGCGCGGTCGGCAATATCTCCCTTGATAAAGGTCCAGGTGGAATCCGTGTGCTCTGCCGCAATTTTATCGATCTGATTCAGACGCCACTCCTTGATAGACACATCGTAATAATCGTTCATGTTGTCGATGCCGATAATCTTAATCGGAGACTGCGTTTTGAGCAGATCAAGAACGAGATTGGAACCAATGAATCCAGCGGAACCGGTGACAAAGACAGTTTTAGTTTTTAACTCAATTCTTTTTTTTGTCATATTGTTATCCCCCGATATTCACTCTTTATTTTCCTATAGCTTTCAAGGTTGCCCACGTCATAGCGGTTTCCTGGCATTTCCATGGCATAGACAACCGATTTCGACGCAAGCCACGCGATAAAGTCTCCTGGGGCATCAACGCTGCAACCGTCAGCAATCGCTTCTCCGATCCTTCTGCTGTCCTCCCTTGAGTAGTAATAGAACGGCGGGCAGCACCACTGCGTCTTCGGATGGGCCGGCTTTTCTTCCATACCTATGACACGGTCTCCATCAAGCTCCAAAACGCCTCGCTTTGAAAGTGTTTCCTTCCTGTCTTCCCAGTACCGCATCACGCAAGATGCATTCTTTTCCCGACAGAACGCCAGAAATCTGGTTAAAGAGAAGTCCAGAATATTATCTCCGGCAAGCACCATCAGATCGTCGTCAATCGCAAGTGTCTGAACAGCAAATTCTATATCTCTGACTGCGCCAAGCCGCGTTTCATTCGAGGAAGTGCCGTCATTCACAACCGTTATTTTATACTCTTTGCCTTTTGCCCAGCTCTCAAAATGATGGGCGAATTTGTGATTGGATATGATCACAAATTCATCAATTTCATTTTCATTGTCCGAGCGCAAATCATCAATCAGCCAATCCACAATCGGCTTTCCTCCAACTTCCAGAAGAGGCTTCGGATAGTTCTCTGTGAGAGGATAGAGACGCGTTGCGTATCCTGCAGCAAGAATTAAACATTTCATAAATTTACACCATCCGCACTGTGGCAAATGTGCGCACTGTACTTTCCTTTCATATTTGGGAACGCCGCGAGGTATTCGTGCTCCACCTGTTCCAGGATGCTCTCTTCACAGGCCGGGTCAATCAAGGCCATGCAGCAGCCTTTAAATCCCGCGCCGGAGAAGCGCCCGCCATAAATCCCCCTGGTGTGGGTCATGATTTCATACAGCTTGATCAGCTCAGGTGAACCCGTTTCCCAGTTTTCAATGGAAGAACGCCCGCTTTCAAAGGAGAGACGGCCAAATTCCTCAATATCGCCCTTTCTCCACGCTTCCGCGCCCTTTTCCACACGGTGATATTCTGAATACCAATGCTCCGCGCGTTTAGCCCAGTTTTCCGGAAGTTTGTCTTTATATTTAAGGTAGATTTCATATGGCACATCTCTGAGGTTGGTTTCCTCAAATTTTCCGTACTCCATGCCAGAAAACGCCTTGAGTGCATAGGCAGCTGAACGACATTCATCCACTCTCATATTGAATTTCGACGAAGCAAGCGAACGCTCCAGCCCGGAAAAGAAAATCGCAATTTCGTAGGGTTTCATAGAAGGCGCGGTGGGAATGAGCTCATATTGATCGTCTTTTGTATCGAGGTAGAGCAATTGTTCTCTGCGGCAATATACCTCACAGGACTGGTCCAGCTTTCCACACGACACTCCTACATATTTATTCTCCGCTTCCTTTGAAATGTTAATCATCTCCTGAGCGGTAAGCTTTATATTGTTTAACGCGGACAGTGCCGACAAAAATGTGATAATCACCGCAGCAGAGGACGAAAGACCGCCGATGGGAAGTTCGCCATCCACTACGGCACAGAGTCCAACCCTCAGGGGATACCGGTCATTCAGTGCAATCGTTGCCCCGCGTAGATGATCTGCCCAGTCATTTTCCTTCTGCCTGGGCACCTCCATAACGTGCCATTGCGCGCGTTTCGGAAACTGCAGGGACTGAACTTCAATCACACCATTCTGCTTTGGACCGTATGCCATAAAGATCCCCTTATCAATGGCCAAACCCGTGATCCGGCCAAGCTGATGATCCGAGTGCGCCCCCAGCGGACAGATGCGATACGGCGTAAACGCAACACTTTGAGGCTTCTTCAGATAGCGCTCTTCAAATTGTTCGAACGCTCTCCGCCCGGCGCCGTCCGGAGTATATCCAACCGTCGTCACAGCCGGAATAATTTTGTGCGAGGCTGCTTTTTTCGTCCTCCCATCCGCCGGCATTTCCGCTGTATCCGGTATCAGCCAGGAATTCTTATCTTTCTTTGCGCCAAAAACTCTTCCCTCTCTGCAGAGAAGCGTCACTCGTCTCTCCGAGACTCCCCATCTCTGGGCAGTTTTTCGTACACTTAAATACATCATACGTACAAAGCGGATACCCGCTTTCTCCCTTCTAAAGAAAATCACGATAGTTAGCGTAGCACAAAGGGGTATCTTTGTCAACATACTATCGTGATTATATGGGATAATATCCTTGTTAAAACATGATATTATCTCCATCTAACTTATTAAAATATCCGGCGACATAAGCGGAGCCTACTATTGCCATCAAACTATATAGAACTGCCCTAATGACGGCATTCCCTTCTTGTATTTTATATACTCTCAGACTGACTTGGCAAATATTTTCCATGTATATCTATTTTCACGCCCATCTAAAAAGCCGGATTACGCATCAATATTTTCTGACTTTCATCCGGCTTTTTCTCATTCGATCAGGATCTATCAGATGGCCGTAACCACGACGCATCAACGATTATGCAATCCTTCTCCTGATCTTTATCTTTCCTGCACAAAACGGGCAGCCTGCTCCTTTTGCAGATGTGCGTGAAAAGATTCGTGCTTCCCACTCATGCCCTTCTCCACAGAGCCACCAGACCTTCTTCCCGCTGCCGGGTCGCACCTGATCGGCTCTTAAGGAACCGTTGTAAGTCGGATGCCATTGGGCAGCGATCTGCGGGAACAATGTCTTCAGGTCGTTGAAGCCGGGCAAGGCTTTTCGTCCTGCACAGTAGGGACAGCCAGTCCCTTTTTGTGCACGATTCTCGACGCTTGCCTGCCACTCGTGACCAAGAGTACAGCGCCACCAGATTTTCCGGGCGCTTCCTGCTGTGACCGCCGTTGGAGCAAGACTCTTGTTACGGAGTGGATGCCACTCCTCTGCAAGATCAGGATGCGTAGTAGCAAGGTCCGTGCTGCCAGGAATTGCTTCCTTTCCTGCACAGTACGGACACCCTGTGCTGCGCAGAACTCGGTCTTTGATCTGGCATTCCCAGCTGTGTCCTTCTTTGCAGCGCCACCATGCACGGCGATGCGTAGCATAATCGACTGACTGCGGCGACAGCTCTGTATTCCGGTCGGTATCCCATTCGGCAAGCAGTTCCTGCCTGTCATTGACTTCACAATAGTCGGCTAATGTCATGCAATCACCTCTCCGCCAATTTTTTTACAAATCACGTAACATTTTTCCCAATTTTTCGTTTTGATAAAAAGAGAGAAGATGGCGAAATGCTTTCGCTTCCCACTCTGATTTTCTTAGAGCATACTACTCTAAGAAAATCATCGTAAAAGGCACATATTTTTAGACTTTTTCTTCTAAAAATGCTGATTTTGACGGCTTAAACTGACGGCGCAGGGCAGTTTTAAGCCGTCAGCTTTTACAGCTGTGGCGATGAAAATGTCTTTGATTGATGACATTCCAAACAGGAAATTCTAACGTAAAAATGTCATCATATGATGGCTTGTAAGTCTTCGTATGATGACATTTTGACAGTAAATCCAGTGTGATTTTTGGGTCAGTTTATAAAAATTTTATATTTTGTCTCAGTGATCATGTGATTTCCAAAAGCCCATCCAATTTGCCCATATTCTCACGCTTGAGGTTCATCGAAGGGTGTACGTAACGATTTAGCGTGATATTGACATTCGCATGACCAAGGATTTCACTCAGGCTTTTAATATCAAAGCCAGCTTCAATGCAGCGTGTTGCAAAAGTGTGACGCAGGGAATGGAAATTTATCGGGTTTGTGTGGCTGGCTTCCAGTACACGTTTAAAATGGTTATTCATGGTGCGCGGTTCCATAAAGTGATTCTTTTCACCTGTAAGAAAAAATGCTTCTGGTGGAAACTCAGGCAAATGCAGCAGTTCTACCAGCCAGTCTGGCAATGGGATTATACGCATCGAGCAGCTGCTCTTCGGCTCTGTAATCATGATTTTTGTGCGTGATTGCCCTATGTTTTCCTCATTTTTTTGTTGCAGACGTTGAAGTGTCT
Organism: Lachnospiraceae bacterium UBA7160; assembly: GCA_002491565.1. GTDB lineage: Bacteria > Bacillota > Clostridia > Lachnospirales > Lachnospiraceae > Choladousia. The sequence continues at coordinate 5,876 of DKWE01000052.1, forward strand.
GATGGACATAGACCGTTTTTTCCCTCAGCGAAATGTCACCCCAGCGGAGTGCGCAGAGCTCTCCAATCCGTATTCCAGTAGATATACACATCAAAATTCCAAGATTTGGAAGTGTAAGATGTGCGATGAGATAATTACAGAAGGTGCGTTGCTCCTGCAGGCTCATGACCTGCAGATTTGAAACATTCTGACGGACTGAGACAGAGTGTACAGGACAGGGCAGATCTGGGGTACGTGCGCTCGCGTAGCGTTGAATGCTACGCAGCAGAGAAAGCAGGTCAGCAACTGTTTTTGCAGATAGTCCATTGCCTTCCTTCCCACCGATCTGCAACATTTGATTGCGGAATTGTTCGACGATCAGATTAGTCAGGTTATAAACAGAATATGCCCCTAGCGAGGGAAGAAGATAGCTGTCGAGCAAGTTCTTGTACTTCACATATGAGGATTCTTTAAGGAACGGTTCGTTACTCTTTAGCCATTCCGAAGCCACATGCTTTAAAGAATTGGCATCGTTTTTCTTTACCCTTCTCATGAGATCGATAGGTGGACAACTAATTCGAATTGCATCCTGCAGCTTTAATTTTGCTTCATGATAGTTTGCGGCATAAACATACCCATAAACGAGCTGATTGTCGTCCTTTCGTCCCAGAATGTAGCGGCCTTCCCATCGGCCATCTTTGCGCTTATAAATATTAGAACCTTTCCGTGACATTTTTGTTCCTCCGTTAGAATCTAAAAAATTGACGGCTAATTCGCTTTCTGGCAGGGGGAGCCTGCCACTAATTGACAAATACACCAGTTTTTCCATCAAAATCGACCTTCGAAATTCTTGACAAAGGGCGGTTGTGATAGTAGAATGGGGCTGAAATAAGGTTTCGTAAGCAAAAACATGCTTTCTTAGAGTAGTATGCTCTAAGAAAAATCTATGATACGATTTGTTGCATTGTACCATGGTATATTCAAGGTTAGTATAACAGTTCAGAGGTATTTTATTCAAATTATTTCGCAAAAAAAGCATCCTCGCGCTCTAGAAACACAGCAAGCGCAAAGATGCTTTTTTATCCTATGTGAAACAAGAATGCCCTAATATATATACCGAGGACCGAGGCACTGCATTGTATCTATTCGTTCGCTGCCAGGTCATTGAAGAGACCTGACAGCAACATTTTATCTGCCGCTCATGAAATAACACGGTTGGCTGAGCCGCATCTTTCAATTAATTTGAACGAACTTCCTGACGCATGAAACCGACATAAGAGACACCGAACGCCACAAGCATAAGAGCGGCAAGGCCGGTGAGATGCGGCCAGACGAGCAGGAGACTCTGTCCAAGGCTCAGGTAGCCGCTGATTGCACCGACCAGCTGATCCATTGTGACTGCGTTGACGGAGCGGACGGTCGGGTTCATGATGGTAGTGATTGCCTCACTGTAGAGGTAATACGGCGAGATGCGGTTCAGATTCATATTCAGGGTATAATTGTTCAGACTGTTGTAGAATGCCTGATACTGGTCGTTCACCGGATAGACTGCATTGGCGATGATACTCGCGACAAGGCTCATAAAGATGGAGAAAAAAATCCATACCGAGATTGAGGCGAGCGCTGAGGTTGCCGCATGGCGGCAGACAACGGAAAAAAGAATCGACAATGCAAGCCAGAAGGAAACATAGACCGTGGTAAAGCACAGGAACACCAGGATGCGCAGTACTTCCTCTGTCTCCGGGATGAGACCGGTAGCCAGCACCCCGAACGCACCGATACCGATTCCCATCGTAAAGATAACGAGCGCAATAACGATAACGCCTGCCATAAATTTCCCGATGATGATGGCATCGCGATAGATCGGCTGAGCAACGAGGCGGTTCAGTGTACCGTTTGCGCGCTCGCTGTTAATTGCGTCAAACCCGAGGGCCAGGCCGATAACCGGCCCGAGCAGCGCAATAAAGGACATAAACGATGGAATGGAGCTTCCTCCTGTCGTATAAAGCTTCAGGAATATGAAGTTGCTATCCTGTGCTATGGCATCACTGATACCGGATACCGCACCATAAAGGCTTGCGCAGCTCGTACAGCTGATGAGGATCAACAGGATCAGGAAACGCTTGCTTTTCAAGTGATCAGCCAGCTCCTTCCGAATCAATGCATTTCTTCCGGTACTTGCATGCACAATGGTGCGTCCGCCTGTCTCATGCTCTGGATTTCCTGCCATATTTTTTCTTTGTCTCTGACTTATTGCTTTCATCATTCTGACCTGCCTTTTCAAAGTAACGTCTATAGATTTCATCGAGGTCGCCGCCTCGCTGGTGCAGATGCATCACAGTATAGCCATTCTCTCCCAGGAAATGAGTGAGCTGCGGACGGATGTCCTTTTTAGAGGTAATCATAAACCGTCTGCCCTCTTTCTGAATGTTAAGGATATCTGTCTGTCCGGCAAGCATGCCAAGGATCCTGTCATCACATGGCTCTACATCAACCTCCAGCGAATACGTTCCATTTTTCTGAATCTGCGCCTCAAGCTCCGCGAGGGTGCCGCAGGCGATGAGACTGCCTTCGACATAAATGCCGACACGGTCGCAAACCTGCTGAATCTGCTGTAGCTGGTGAGAGGAAATCAACACGGTACGTCCGTCTTTGACAGACAGCTCTCGGATAAGATTCAGCAGTTCGCGCATACCTTCCGGATCGATACCAAGGGTTGGCTCATCCATGATAATAACCTGCGGATCTTTCATCAGGACGTCCGCAATGCCAAGCCTCTGGCGCATACCTTTAGAGTATGTGGAGGTCTTCTTATCAGCCGCTTCGGTCATACCCACACGGTCGAGCAGCTCACTGATCCGTTGCTCCAGTTCTACTCCATCCATCCCATTCAGGCGGCCCGTGAAGCGCAGGTTCTGCCGCCCTGTCATGTCAGCGTAGAAACCAACGTTGTCCGGCAGATAACCTACAATGGATTTGACTTCCAGCGGATTGCGCGTGCAGTCGTATCCGGCTATCTGCGCTTCTCCTGAAGAAGGCTCTGTAAGGCCGAGCAGCATCAGGATTGTTGTCGTCTTCCCTGCACCGTTTGGCCCAAGCAGGCCGAAGACTTCACCCTTGCGGATAGCAAGATTCAGATCATTGACTGCAAGTTTCATCCCATACTGCTTCGTCAAATGAATGGTCTGAATGATTGATTCCATTTTTTCAGCCATAATTACCGTCTCCCGAATTTCTTAAAGATCATGCCGAGTGCAACAACAAGTACGACGATGACGCCAATCGCAACAATGCCCCAGGTAGTGGAGGTCTTCACAGATACACGAAAATCCGCTGAGGAAGATGCCTCATCATTGCGAATGCTGATAGTGGTCGCATAGTCGCCGGTGATCACATTCTGACACGGCTTCACGTAAGCAGTCACCTCTTTGGTGGCACCAGCCTCAAGCAAATCGATCGTGGATTCGCTGAAGGTAACTTCCCAGTCAGTCGGTGCAGAAGAGGTAAGGTTCAAATTCTCCAGGTCGACATTTCCTTGATTCGTGACGCTTAAGGTAACGGAGGTTTCCTTATCTGCATAAGCATCCAGGCTCAGACGTCCGTCAGATGTAGACAGCAGGACGCTGTAGGTGCCGGTGATGGATACCGTCAGTTCTGTGGAAAGCGTATCTTCCGCGGAAACAAGAGAAATTGGAATTGTGTAATCACCCTTCTCGACATTTTCAGGCGGGGTCACTGTAACCGTCATGCCCTGGCTGCTGCCTGCAGTCACCGGGAGACTTGCAACATTTGTACTTTCCCCGGACGGCGTGAATCGCGCCTGCCAGCCAGTCGGTACATCGGCAGTAATCGTATAGGTCTGATCATCCGCACGATTATTCACAACCGTGGTATTAAAGGAAAATGTGGTACCAGATGCTCCCTGCTGCTCCGGATATTCAGAGGTGAAGCTGCTTTGCAGGGCTTCCTCGCGACTGACCGTTACAGAAAGTTCAAGAATATCTGTATTGCCTGCGCCCCCATCTGCTTCAAGCTCCACGGTATATACACCGTCCTCGGTATCTTCCGGAACTGTCAGATTGAAATCTGCTTCCGCCTTATCACCTGTTGCAGCATCGCCATCGACATGGACGCGGGTAATCTGCTTGCTTCCGCCCTTGAAGTACCCGGTCCAATTCTCTGGCATAGATTTGACGGAAAGTTCTGCATCACAGGATTCCCCTTCATCGCAGGTGAAATCAAGATCAAAGGTAGCACTTTCACCCGCCTTTATCGTAATACCAGGGTAAACGGTGCTCATATCGAGACCATCTCCTGCAGCAGAGGCAGAAGACACGCCAAGGATCATGGCGGCAGTCATCGCGAGGGCAGGGATAACTGCTCTGGTTTTGCTGGAAATAATGTTGTTTCTTGCACTTTTCATGACGATAAACTCCTTCCCTTACAGACACGAATGTGAATTGTAACGTCGCACTGCAATTCATCTGCCAGTCGGATCAGTTAAATTTTAACAATTACACGCGCCCCGCATCGTCCAATATAGAGAAAAGCTCAATGCATAGAGCTGTCATTAACCAATCTTACTGGCACCTGAGCCGAACCAACGCTACTTAAATTTCGATAGTAAGTCTATAAGGAATGTGTGTTTCTTTTTTGATAGATATGTGTTTGCTTTATGACAGAACTGTGAAAAATGTATGAAACACTCTGCGATGGTTCCTGCGAAATTTTACATCAGGGTCCTATGGGTCTGTAATAATTTACAAAGAGGCCCTATGACATAAAAATGCTCTAAATGATTCTTCTACGAATAGATTTCGTGAAAAGAAATCATTTAGAGCATTTATTCCTTTTACCCCTCAGCCGGGATTATTCCCGGACTGTGCTATTTCTTTCTCTTCTTCAGGAAGAGGATCAACAGCAACAGGAAGATTACGCAGGATACAACTGCTATTGCAACTACAATTGTGATTGGAGTCTCATCTCCTGTCGCTACCGCACCGGTCTTAGTCACGACACGGAAGGTTACAGACTTGCTGTCTGTAGTACCGTCTGATACCCAATTGTTTCCGTCATACACATCCTTTGTATAAGTCACCTTCAGTGTATAATCTCCTACTGCCTTAATAGACATGGAGATGGAATACGGAGACTGCAGAGTACCTGTCACATTTCCGATCTGGTATCCGGTCGGACGATACCGATAGTCGCCAGGATTCGGATTGCTGTTCGACATGCCAGCGCCGGATGCTGTAAATTTAATTGTATCGCCGGTATAGTACTCTCCGCCTGCTACCAGATCAAGAATCACGTTGTCATTGATTGACGGACCATCCTTGTAGGTCGCGCGAACGGAAACATCCGTTGCCGGCATCTTAAAGGTAGTCTTCCATCTGGAGCCATCCGCAAACGTTACATTGCCGCTGACTGCCTCCCACTGATTGAATACTCTGCCGCTCGCCGGGTAATTTGAGGAAATCGTTACCTCGTCTCCTGCATGGTAGTATTCCTTGTCTCCTTTTCCATTTTCTACTTCCAGCGCATATTCGATCTGGCGGTAGTGCGCGGAAAGCTTTACGTCCGCTGCCGGCATTACAAAAGTCGTTTCCTCATCGTATGCATCTGCAAGAGAAGCATTCTGTGTGTCCACAGACCAGTAATCAAACTCCCATCCTTCCGGCGCCTCATCCGCTGTAATTGTCACTTCCGTACCGCTTACGCAGGCATCATAATTGCTGTATCCATCCTCGACCTTAATATTGTACTGAATGCCCTCATAGACAGCTTTCAGCTCCAGGTTCTCTGTGACGGTCAGCTCAATCGTCTCGTTGTAAATTGCGTCGCCAAGGTCATCATTTACACCGTCATTGATCAGCCAGTAAGAGAACTTCTGTCCAGACGGACTCGGATTCGCTTGAACAGTAATTATTGTACCTTCCTCGCATGTCAGCTCCGTCGAACTGCCATTGATCAGGCCGTTTGCAACCTTCACCTGGTACGTTTCCATCATCTCTGTATAGACTGCCTGAACATTGACCTCTCCCTGCATCATCGGAAATGTTGTCTGCTGTGCGGATGCATCTGCAAATGTAATAGCAGTCTCCTGTCCTTTGACCACTGCGATTCCCTCCCAGTGATCGAAGACAAGTCCTTCTGCTGTACGGTCACTTGCTGTTACTGTCACATTCACACCTGCTTCTGCCACCTGCTGATCCGCTGTACCATTTACCACTGTAACTGAATAGGTCGCAGGTACATAGGTCGGGGTCAGTGTCACAGCCTCCCCTGGCATCACGAAGGAAGTCGCTGCCTGCGTCGGGTCTGCAAATGTAACCGCTTCGCTGCTTGCCTTCCAACCGGCAAATACCTGATCATCCAGCTCTGCTGGCGCTTCGATCGGAACAACCTGACCGGTTGCGTACGTGCCGCTGCCGTTGCCATTTTCCACCGTTACCTCAAAACTCTCCGGTTCCGTTGGTGCCGGTGTCTCCGGCGCTGGCGTTTCTGGCGCCGGCGTTTCTGGTGCCGGTGTCTCTGGTGCCGGTGTCTCCGGTGCCGGCGTTTCTGGTGCCGGTGTTTCTGGTGCCGGTGTCTCCGGTGCTGGCGTTTCTGGTGCCGGTGTCTCCGGTGCTGGCGTTTCTGGTGCCGGTGTACTCGGCGCCGTCGTCTCTGGCGCATTTGTCTGCTCACTGTTATCCGGAGTCTCTGGTACAATCAGGCTATCTGACGGCGTTGTAGCGCTGGGGGCTTCTTCATCTTTTACATAGGTTGCTGAAAGAACCACTTCTCCTTCCGGCATGATAAAAGAAGTTTTTTCCTCAACCAGACTGTCAAGCGTTACGTTCAGGCTATCCACAAACCATCCATTGAACACCCATCCCCCATCCGAACGGTCGGCTGCCTGCACAGTCACCTGTGCACCTGCCTCAAACTGTCCGGTCTCAGTCTGTCCCATCTCGGCCTGCGCGCTTATCGCACCTTCTTCTCCAACAGCCTCATCCTCTTTTACCAGCGTCGCATCATATAACGTTACCGTGTATATTGCAGGTGACTCAGGCTCCACATCAACGGCAGTTTCTCCTGACGCTGTATCCGGCTGCTGTTCCTCTGTCGGTTCCGGCTCCACCGATACATCTGGCTGCTGCCCCTCTGTCGGTTCCGGCTCCACCGATACATCCGGCTGCTGCCCCTCTGTCGGCTCCGTTTCCACCGATACATCCGGCTGCTGCCCCTCTGTCGGCTCCGTCTCCACCGATGCATCCGGCTGCTGCTCCTCTGTCGGCTCCGTCTCCACCGATACATCCGGCTGCTGCTCCTCTGTCGGCTCCGTCTCCACCGGTACATCCGGCTGCTGCTCCTCTGTCGGCTCCATCTCCACCGGTACATCCGGCTGCTGCTCCTCTGCCGGTTCCGGCGTCTCTGGCGTCTGCACAGCTTCACGGAAGAGCGCGGTAATCTTTACCTTCCTGCCCACCATCTCAAAGCTTGTCTCTGAGCTTGATGGATCAGCGATCGACACACCCTCTGTGCTGCAATCCCAACCTGCAAATTCCATACCTTCCGCTGGCGTATCTGCAGTCAGCTTCACCTTGTCACCTTCCTGATACCAAGCGCGGTCCGTCTTCTTCTCTGGCTTCTCCCAGTCACCGTACGAATAATGGTGATAGCTGTCATCGCCTTCACTAAGCTTAACCGTACCGCCCTCAACCAGTACAACGTATCCGATGTCCTTCACTTCAATTGTGCCGTCTTCTAATAATTCCGCTCTGCGTACCTTTCCCTCATCTGAGGAATTTTTCCAGGTGCTTCCGTCCTCCAGTGTCACAGCTTCTCCATTCAGTGTGACACCTCCGGTAATCCCGGTCAGACTGTCATTTGGGAATAGCACCTGAGCATCCACGCCGACAGATACATCATAAGACGTCTCTGCAAACGCCTGTGATACCGGCGCACATGCTACTGCGCATGCTAAAAGAAGTCCCAGCAATCTCTTCTGTCTCTTCTTCATAATTAACCCCTTCCTTTCTTTCTGCTGCACGATAAGCTCTTAAAATCCGTACAGCTGCTGCGCGTATGCGAGGATAATGACATCGAAGCAGCTGTAATCCATCTCTTATCTGCTGCCATTATAGCATAGACCAATTTTAAATCAAAGAATGGTTTCCATGTACTTTTCTTAAGACTTTTCTAAGATTTCTGATTTAGAAATGCTCTGTTTTTAAGGATTTCCAAAAAGCGCTTGTGTCTGCTGCGTATCCATTAAACAAAAACATACGCGATTAAATAGGAACAAACAGGACTGTGGTATTATCAACGAAAAGCTAAAAATCTATGGCCTGACAAATAAGAAAAGGGCATCCGCCATTAACAGACACCCTATCAACACTACCTCTTACTATCTCTGATAATTTCAGAAAGCTCCGCTGCATCTGAGCGCATCTTTCACTTATAATACGCTCTGTTCATATCGTATAAAGCAAAGGTTAGACCGGATTTTGAGAAAAACGAATAAAATGCTGAGCAGGACGATAAGCCGGGTTATGTCGTGAATGGTCATCTATC
>DKWE01000067.1 GCA_002491565.1 Lachnospiraceae bacterium UBA7160
GAAGTACGGAGCAATTCGTGGACTGGTGATGCCTGCGAAGCAGGCATGAAGGTTTCGGCGAAAAGAGAGGGTATTTTAGAAATACACAGATTTCAAATATTCTCGTCACATTTTAGTCACAAAGTTTCTGTATAGTAACGAAAGAACAGTTCAGGAACGTCCGGTGCCGGACATCCGAAGGTGTGAGAAAGCAGGAACCAGAAAGGGGTATCAATATGGGAAGCAACAGAGATGAGAATGGGAAGAAGAATAAAAAAACCAATGCGTGGAAGCGGTATGGCGCACTGGTGATGGCAGGTATGCTGACCTGCGGATTCGTAGCAGCAGTGAATTTCCTCCCGGTAAAAGAGGTACAGGCGGAGGAGGAGACGGAGAAGCGCGTCACCTTAAATATTGCGAGTGATGAAAAAGAGGATGAGACAGAAGAGCCTGCGGATGTGACAGAGGAAACGACAGAAGCAGAGACGCAGACAGAGACCGAGACGGAAACCGAAATAGAAACAGAAGCTTTGGAGGTATTTGATCCGATTGCCAGTGCAGATACATCGGATATGAGCCTGATCACAACAACGGATGTCACAGAGGTTGTGGATGCGTGCATGCCGTCCATTGTAGCGATCACCAGCAAATCGGTGGAAGAGATCGAGACATATTATTATGGAAAGCAGGAATTTGAGGTGGAGGGCGCTGCATCTGGTATCATTGTAGCGCAGAATGAGTCAGAGCTGCTGATTGCGACGAACAGCCACGTGGTAGACGGGTCAAGTGAATTGAATGTCTGCTTTACCGCAGAGGCCGAGGAACCGGAAGATCTGATTGTACCGGCAAAGATCAAAGGGATGGCCCGCGATACGGAGCTGGCGGTGATCGCTGTGCAGATGTCTGATATTCCGGAGGGTGTGCGGGAACAGCTGCGGATCGCAAAGCTGGGCAGCTCCGATGCCCTGAAGGTGGGCCAGGCGGCGATTGCGATTGGAAATGCACTCGGCTATGGGCAGACGGTGACGTGCGGAATTATCAGCGCGCTGAATCGTCCGATTACGATCGACAATTTCTCTAAGGAAGTGATCGTCACCGATGCAGCGATTAATTTTGGCAACAGCGGCGGCGCATTGCTCAACGCGAAGGGCGAGGTGATCGGTATCAATGTGGCAAAGGAAGCTGGCAAGAGCAGTGAGAGCATAGGGTATTCGATTCCGATTGATACGGCGATTCCGATCCTGAAAGATCTGGTGAACCGTGAGACGAGAGACAAGCTGAGCAATACCGAGCGCGGCTACATGGGTGTGACCGTTGTGAATGTATCGGAGGATGCGAAGGAACTTTATGATATGCCGGAGGGTGCCTTTGTCTACGAGGTAACGGAAGGCTCTGCCGCAGACAAGGCCGGGATCCGCAAGGGCGATATTATTACGAAGTTTGACGGGGTAGCGGTTATCAGCCATGATGATCTGGTTGAGAAGATGTGCTATTATAAGGTTGGCGAGACAGTGACCATCGAAGTGCAGGCGGCGCATGACGGAGAGTACGTCAGCCGTGAGGTGGAAGTGACTCTGGAGAAGGGAGCTCCGCTGGATACCGGCGATGTGCAGCAGAACCAGCAGCGCGAGGAAGGACAGGACGAGATCCCGGAGGAGCAGCAGGAGGAGAATTCGAACCAGGACAGAGACTGGAGAGACAATGAGCTGTTTGACTTCTTCCGTGAATATGGAGAAGGGTTGTTCTAGACAGTGGCATCGCAGGTGGCACGCGGTTAGCGCCAACCGAAGCGAAGCATAGATCAAAGAGGGTGTTGCAAAATAAAGCAAAACCACGAATACTGGTAGCTGACTGAGTGGTTAGATACCGTAGAGTGTGGATTTCAGCAGTTTTGCAACACCCTTGATTTTCTGAAATGTTTAGAAAATTTCCAGATTTTTTCTTTGCTTTTCCCAATAAATGAAGTACAATGTTTATGACAGATTGTAGGGTATCAGGTACGGAGCAATTTGCGAGTGTTCTTTTATGGAGTTATCTGCGCAGGCAGATATGCAGATACTGCGGATGTGAAAAAGGAGGCGTGAGTTATGCAAAAAGTGGACAAACCAAAGCGGCCATTGTTTTTTTATTACCTGATCGTTTTGGCGGTGATTGTGATTCTGAATGTATTTCTATTCCCGAATCTGATCGAGGATCAGGTAAAGGAAGTGGATTACGGGACATTTCTGTCGATGCTGGATGAAAAGCAGGTGCAGATCGTACAGCTTTCTGATGATGAGATTTATTTTGTAGGAAAAGATGAGCAGATGTACAGCACGACGACATTTCTGGATCTGAATCTGGTGGACCGTCTTCAGGCGGCCGGGTGCAAATTCGGACAGGTAAAGCAGAAGGAAATGAATCCGCTGCTGAGTATGCTGATTTCGCTGATTCTGCCGATGGCGATCTTTATCCTGATCGGGCAGCTCCTGTCCCGATCTCTGATGAAACGCATGGGCGGCAGCGGAATGCAGAATGCGATGTCTTTTGGCAAGAGTAATGCGAAGGTGTACGTCGCAAGTGAGACTGGCATCAAATTTCATGATGTGGCAGGTGAGGATGAGGCGAAGGAGGCACTGCAGGAGATTGTGGATTTCCTGCATTCCCCGCAGAAATACCAGGAGATCGGGGCGAAGATGCCGAAGGGGGCGCTGCTGGTCGGCCCTCCGGGTACGGGGAAGACGCTTCTTGCAAAGGCAGTTGCAGGGGAGGCGGAGGTACCGTTCTTCTCAATTTCCGGTTCAGAGTTTGTGGAAATGTTCGTCGGCATGGGTGCGGCGAAGGTGCGTGATCTGTTCAAACAGGCAAATGAGAAGGCGCCTTGTATCGTGTTCATCGATGAGATCGACACCATCGGTAAAAAGCGTGACACACAGGGCATGAACGGAAATGATGAGCGGGAGCAGACGCTGAATCAGCTGCTGACGGAGATGGATGGATTTGACGGTTCGAAGGGCGTAGTCATTCTGGCTGCGACGAACCGTCCGGAGTCTCTGGACCCGGCACTGCTGCGTCCGGGGCGCTTTGACCGGAGGATTCCGGTGGAGCTGCCGGATCTGCAGGGGCGTGAGGCGATTCTGAAGGTACACGCGAAGAAGATCCGGCTCAGTGATTCGGTGGATTTCAACGCGATTGCACGGGCTGCGTCCGGAGCATCCGGCGCGGAGCTTGCGAATATGGTCAATGAAGCTGCGCTGCGCGCAGTGCGCGACGGGCGGAAATATGTGACACAGGCGGATCTGGAGGAGAGCATTGAGGTCGTGATTGCCGGATATCAGAAGAAGAATAAGGTGCTTTCGGATAAGGAACGGCTGATTGTGTCGTATCACGAGATCGGGCATGCGCTGGTGGCTGCGCTGCAGTCGCATTCCGCTCCGGTCACGAAGATCACGATTATTCCGCGTACCTCGGGAGCGCTGGGCTATACGATGCAGGTCGATGAGCAGGAGCACAACCTGTTGAGTAAAGAAGAGCTGGAAAATAAAATCGCGACCTTTACAGGCGGCCGTGTCGCAGAGGAGCTGGTATTCCACTCCATCACGACCGGTGCATCGAATGATATCGAGCAGGCGACCAAGCTGGCGCGCGGCATGATTACGCGCTACGGGATGAGCGAGAAGTTTGGAATGGTCGCGCTGGAGACGGTGACTGGGATGTATATGGGCGGAGATACCTCGCTGGCATGCGCGGCAGATACGGCTGCTGATATTGATGATATGGTGGTTGCGCTGGTGAAGCAGCAGTATGAAAAGGCAACGGAGCTGATATCGTCCAATATGGGCAAGCTGCATGAGCTTGCGAAGTATCTGTATGAGAAGGAGACGATTACAGGCGAGGAGTTCATGAACATTCTGACAGCGAAAGCGCCGCAGGCTGCGGAAGAATAGCGGATATCTGCTGTGTGAAACAGTAAAATTCAGAAATGCGAAGAAGAAAGAAATCAGAGGCGCCTGCACGGGCAGAATCCGTGCAGGCGCCTCAAATGTTCCAGCTTCTCCATAAAATCTACATAATAGTATGATAAAATGCGATAAGGGTTACAGCGCTTTGCCTGCTAATAGGAAATGGCAGAGCATGTACGAGGGGCTGTATAAAAAATCAGGCAGGAAGGATGAGAGAAAGATGGAACGGATCCTGGTCATTGAGGATGAGACGGATATTCAGGAGGTCCTGAAAAATTACCTGCAGGCGGAGGGATATGAGGTGCTGCTTGCGGGAGACGGGGTGGAAGGAATTGCACGGTTTCAGAGGGAAGGAGCGGATCTGGTGCTGCTGGATGTGATGCTCCCGAAGGTGGATGGGTTTGCGGTGCTGGAGCTGATCCGACGGGAATCGCAGGTTCCGGTGATTATGGTGACTGCAAGAGACAGTGTGGAAGATCAGCTGCGCGGGTTCCGGCTTCTGGTCGATGATTATATTCCGAAGCCGTTTGACATGCCGGTGCTGCTTTGCAAGATCGCTGCTGTGCTGCGCCGTGTGGGGAAGCAGGGAAAAGCAGAAGAGCAAAAGCTGTGTTACCGGGAGCTCGAACTGGACGGAGCAGGGCATCAGGTATATCTTTCGGGATGCGAGCTGGAGCTGACGCAGAAGGAGTATGAGCTGCTGCGTGTACTTTTGGAGCAGCAGGGGCGCGTGTTTACACGGCAGAATCTGCTGGATGAGGTATGGGGAATGGATTATTTTGGGGATGAGCGGATTGTGGACACTCATATCAAGAATCTGAGGAAGAAGCTTGGGAATACGTATATTCAGACGGTGCGGGGCGTGGGATACCGCATGGAGAAGGAGCGGAATGCGCCGTGGGCCAGGCACATCAGCTGGTGAAGGCTATACATAATTCCGGCATACTCTTTGATTAAGTGAAAGTCGAGACAAAAGCCGTTGGCAGGTTTTCAGGAAAAGAGGAGGAGCAAAGCCGTTGGCAGACTATTAGAAAAATGCAGGGATTTGCATGAATACCTGCGTAAGAGCGGATAAGGGAGTGGAATACATGGAAGAGAGCAGAACAGCAGGCAGGCGGAAGGGCGGCCTCGCGGTACGCATTTTTGCGCTGACCGTCATACTTTTGCTGGCAGTGAGCGCGGCGACGTATGCGAGTGTGGTGCACTTCCTGCCGGAGATGTACAAGAATGAATTAGAGGAGAGCTTACAGGTCGTGTCGGAGGAACTGCAAAAGGAACTGGAACGGTATACGTCGCTGGAGGAAGCGGAGACGCTGCTGGATTTGTTTGCAGCTGGCAATCAGGCAAGCGTCACGCTGCTGGACGCATCCGGGGAGATTGTTTATCCGTATCAGGCGCTGGAGGAGTTGTGGGACAGGGATTCTCTTTGGCTGTATGGCGGGGAGAATACGGCAGTGATGCAGGAAATACCGTCAGTGGAGATCGCCGGTGATGCGGTGACGCATGAGGTCACAATTCACTCTGAGGATGTCATGGAGGAGCAGGAGTTTCCTGTCAGGGAGGGGACGGCAGAGGCTCTGCCCGAAGATTCCAGCGGTATGGGTCCTGCGCCGGAACTGCAGGCCAGTCAGAATGGAGCCGGTGAGGCAGAGGATTTCGATAAGCTCGTTCAGGACAAGCAGGCATTGACTGTATTCGGCGCAGCAATGCAGAGGGAGGAGGAAGTGTCCGGTGAGCCGTTTGCATTCAAAAGCTATCAGGTGCAGATCGGGGAGACAGCGTATACGATGCTGGTGGAGGGAACCATGCAGTCGGTAAATGAGGCGATGCGGATCCTGCAGGAGATTCTGCCGGTGATCGCCGGTCTGATTGTCATCCTTTCTTTGCTCTGTGCGGTCGGCGCTTCGTTGTATCTGTCCCGCCCGATTCAAAGGCTTTCCCGCATTTCGCAGAGGCTTGCACGATTCGAGTTTGAGGAAACCTGCCCGGAGAGCCGATCGGATGAGATCGGAATGCTGGGGCGGAGTCTGAACACGCTGGCGGCGAATCTGTCTGTCTCACTTGCGAATCTGGCAGCGGCAAATCAGGAGCTTCGGCAGGATATGGAGCGGGAGCAGCTGTTTTTTGCGGCAGCGTCCCATGAGCTGAAGACGCCAGTGACGATTCTGAAGGGGCAGATCGGAGGTATGCTGGAAGGAATCGGCGCTTACCGGGATCGTGACCGGTATCTCGCGCGGGCGTATGAGGTGACAGGGATGCTGGAACAGATGCTGCAGGAGATGCTCGCTGTCTCACGCATGGAGAGCGGAGCGTGGGAGCTCCGGACGGAATCGGTCGATATGGCGGAGCTGGCGAGGCTGCAGACGGCAGAGATCATGGAACTGATCGAAGAAAAGGCGATGGAGGTATCCGCAGAGTTGCCGGAACATTTGATGTGGGAGGCGGACCGTAGCATGATGGTCCGCGTCTTGCGCAATCTTCTGGTGAACGCAGTCCGGTATTCTCCGGAGGGCGCCAGGCTTCGGCTGCTTATGCGCAAGCAGGAAGACTGTCTGCTTTTTGCTGTGGAAAACACCGGTGTCTCGATTCCGGAGGAAAGTCTTCCGCACTTGTTTGACGCTTTCTACCGCGTTGAGCGTTCGCGCAACCGGAGCCTGGGCGGAAGCGGCCTTGGACTCTATCTGGTGCGGACGATTCTGAGACAGCATCATGGCGTCTGCGGAGCCGAAAACTCCCGCGATGGCGTGCGCATCTGGTTCCGGCTTGGGGGAGGGCCTGACTCTGTCAAAAAAGGATAGCTGGGTATTTGATTGTTTCGAAAAAGCTCGGAGAGTAAGGCGCTTCCAGGAGGTAAGTCGGCATATGCAGGGATATTTTTTACACAGAATCTCCATAAAAACTCCGTAAGGATTCCATCCTTGTGCGCTATACTGCCCTTGTAACCAGGAGGCAGCTATGCAGTCTCTTACGTGCAGGCACGACGATCCAGTTACTGCTCACGGGTGACGGGGAACAGAAGCGAAGCGGCAAGCAGAATCAGAAAAGGAGTGGAAGCGATGAAGAACAGAAACAGACTTGCAATTCTTGCGATGGGAGGGTGTCTCCTCCTTGGAAGCACACAGGCGGCGGAGGCGAAGACGATTGGACTTGAGCTGGAGGACGGCACGCTCCGGTATATTGTAGAGAAAAGCGATCGGATTTATGAGGAGATTGGCATCCCGGATGGCAGCGGGAAGAGCAGTATCCCGGAGGATGAGCCGCGGGCTCAGGAAGCAACGGACGCGGAGGATCTTACTGCCGCAGACGACGGGAAGCTGGATCGGGCAGGGAGCCAGCAGATGAAGGAGGACCTGGCATTTCTGGAACGTTACGGGGTCACTTATGATGCAGAGGAGGATGTTATCCGCTATCAGGGCAGGATAGTCCGGCTGGTGATTGACGCGAAGCCGCTTGTCGGATGTGTGGTCAGCTATCGAGGCATCACAGACCGTGCAGATACAGCGGGCATCGATATTTATACAGTTCGGGATGAAGTGGGCGCGGTGACTGGTGTGCGGGAGGCGACGGAAGAGGAATATGCTGCCAAAACACAGGAACTGAAAGAACTGGACGCGGCTTCTCCGGAAATGTCCGTCGACAATTATGTGATGCTGCCGGACGGCCTTGCGGAAAACGAAGTTTCTGTCGGCGCATACTTTGAATCTATTATGGGGGAAGAGCCTGATGAGTGCGGGGACAGTGCAGTGGAGCAGGTTTATGAGGTAACGGTAAAAGAAGGCGGAAAGATTTCTGTAAGCAAGGAGGGCGAGAAGGACGCAGAAATTCTTGCAGAAGGAAACGATGCAATCGCGGAGACTGCTGAGGGGTACACATCTTCCTGGCAGACCGCAGAGGAGCGCAAGAAGATCGCGGAATACGAGCGCGCCGGGATTGGAAGGAGCGCTAAAGGCGGCTGGACCTGGGAGGGACAGGAAGTTTATCTCCTGTTTGACGAGGACGGCAGCATATCCTCAAATAATTCCGATGACACACGCGATCACCGCATCTACCTCTATGTCTCCCGGAATGCGGACGGAAGTCTTGCCTCTGTCGAAGAAATCACGGGGCGCGATCTTCTGCAGAGAAAAGCAGATCTGGATACGCAGCAGTAAAATCTTTGGGCTGAGGGCGTTGTAAAATGCAGCACCCTCAGTCCTATTTTTTTATTGCGTTTTTCCCGAAATCTGGTATCATTACCTTAGACTCTGCAGCGGATGGGTATCCCGGTTGCAGGGACCAGACAGATCCGGAGGAATATAGCAGATGAGCAGTGAGACAAGAAACGGATTGTACATCATAGACCGTAATTTTCGAATGAAATACATGAATGGTGTTATGCTGGAAATGTACCCAGAGATAAAGATCGGGGAGTTTTGCTATCAGTCTCTGGCGCGCAGAAATAATATCTGTCCGTATTGTCCTCTCTTAGGGGCCGGACGGCAGAATACCTTTTACCATGCCGGACGGAGGGAGTGGATTCACGCGAAGGCAGCGGATCTGGACCTGCCGGGGTTTGGAGAGGGGTTTGCAGTCACGCTTTCCAGGACACCGGAGGATAAAACGGGACAGGGCATGCAGAACTGCCCTGCATTTGAGGCGAAAAAGCTTGCACTTGGGTATTACAAGGAGGAGGACCGTACCGGTATGATCGGGAGCTATTGTGAAGAAGGGTTCCCTCTGTATTTCGCGAACCGGAAGATGGTCCGGATGCTTGGCTATGAGGATTACGAGAGCTTTCGCAAGGGAGTAAGAGGTCTGGTGGCGAATACGGTCCATCCGGAAGACAGAAAACAGGTACATGCCGACATTGGAGACAATTTTTATCCGGGTATGGAGTATGTGACTACGTACCGCATGCCGCGCAAGGACGGTACCTGGTTCTGGGTGATCGACCGCGGGCAGGTTGTGCGGGCAGAGAATGGAAGACTTGCCATTGTCAGTATCTGTACGGATCTTACCGATAACATCAAGGTGCAGGAACGGTTGGAAAAGCGGAATGAATTCCTGCTGCAGCAGAACCGCCTGATGGAGTTCATCAATGACGGGATGCCCGGCGGGTATCATCGCTGCGGCCTGGAAGAAGGATATCCATTTCTGTATTTTACCAGTAAATTCCTCCGGATGGTCGGTTTTACGCGTGAGGAGTTGCACCGGGAATTCAAGGATCAGCTGCTGGAGATGGTGCACCCGGATGACCGCATCCTGGTACAGGGCGTTGTCGAGAAGGCAAAGACCGGGCTTCAGGAGCAGGAGATCAGTATCCATTATCGGATCCGGTCTAGAGAAGGCTATCTGTGGGTCATGGAGACAGCCAGCATTTCCGAGTATGATGACAGAAAGTTTTTGCAGGGTGTCATTGTCGATGTTTCCAAAGAGGAGCGGATGAAGGAGCACATCGAGTCGATGAACCTGGTTCAGCAGGCGCTGCGGGAGGCGCTGCACCGGGAAAAAGAATACCAGAGCCAGCTCAGGGAGGCGCTGGAGAGGGCAGAGGGAGCGAACCGCGCCAAATCCTCCTTCCTCTTTAATATGTCACATGATATCCGGACTCCGATGAATGCGATCATCGGATTTACACAGGTCGGCAAGAGATGTATCGGGGATAAGGCACGAGTGGAGGACTGCTTGCAGAAGATTGAGGTATCCGGAAATCATCTGCTGCACCTGCTGAATGATGTGCTGGATATGGCGCGGATCGAGAGCGGAAAGCTTGTCATCGAGCGGCATCCATGCCAGTTCCAGAATTTTATAGCAGAATTGTGTGACATGATGCGAGGGGAAATGGAGCGCAGTGGTCTGACATTTCTGGTGGAGCAGAAGGGCCTGGAAAACCTGTGGCTGTCCTGTGATACCCTGCATCTGAATCAGATTCTTTTGAACCTGCTGAGCAATGCGATGAAATTTACGCCGGCCGGAGGGCACGTCTGGCTGACGGTTTGCGGTACCCCGCCAAAAGAAGGGATCGTTACACTGACGGTTTCTGTGAAGGATGACGGAATCGGGATGAGCGAGGAATTTCTCAAACGCATTTTCCATGAATTTGAGCGCGAGCGGAATGCGACGGAGAGCCGGCAGCAGGGCTCTGGTCTGGGGCTGGCAATTACCAAGCGGATTGTGGACGCTGCAGGTGGAGAGCTGCGGGTCGTCAGCGCGCTGGGAGAAGGTTCTGAGTTTATCCTGACGTTTTGGATGAAGCAGGAACAGGACGCGTCTCTGGAGGAACCCGGTCAGACCCAGGAGGCTGAAGTGTGCTTTGACGGGAAGCGGGCCCTGATTGTGGAGGACAATGAGCTGAACCGGGAGATTGCCGTGGAATTGCTTGGTACGACAGGGCTTACGATCGAAGAGGCGGAGGATGGACAGGAGGCAGTGCAGCTGGTCAGCTCACACCCGCCAGGCTACTATGATGTAATTTTTATGGACATTCAGATGCCGGTGATGGACGGGTACGAAGCGACCCGGCAGATCCGTGCCCTGCCGCACTGCGGTCCGGAGTCCCTTCCGATTTTTGCGATGACTGCCAACGCATTCAGCGAAGATGTCGAGAAGGCGAAACAGGAGGGCATGAATGACCATATCGCAAAGCCGGTCGATATGGACCGTGTGAATCAGTTACTGAAGGAATGGATAAAATAAAACAGGAGGAGTTTGACCATGGACTATGCAGCAGAATCTTTGAAAATGCATTATGAACTGAAGGGTAAGGTGGAGGTGACTTCCCGCGCGGCGGTAGATACGAAGGAGGCATTGAGCCTTGCGTATACGCCCGGTGTGGCAGCTCCCTGCCTGGAGATCCAGAAGGATGTAAACAAGAGCTATGAGCTGACCCGCCGCTGGAATACCGTCGCAGTCGTGACGGACGGCACAGCGGTGCTTGGGCTTGGGGACATTGGCCCGGAGGCCGGCATGCCTGTCATGGAAGGAAAGTGTGTGCTCTTCAAAGCGTTTGGCGGCGTCGATGCGATTCCGCTCTGTGTGCGCAGCAAGAGTGTAGAGGATATCGTCAATACAGTCCGGCTGCTGGCAGGCAGCTTCGGCGGTGTGAACCTGGAGGATATTTCTGCGCCGCGCTGCTTTGAGATTGAGCAGAGGCTGAAGGAGTGCTGTGACATCCCGATTTTCCATGATGACCAGCATGGTACGGCGGTCATCACGCTCGCAGGTATTATCAACGCGCTGAAGCTGGTCGGCAAAAAGCTGGACGAGGTCAAGATCGTGACGAGCGGTGCAGGTGCGGCAGGGATCGCGATTATCCGTCTGCTGATGTCGATGGGGCTTCGGAATGTTATTATGACCGACCGCCACGGCGCTATCTATGAGGGGCGTGACGGGTTGAATCCGATTAAGGAAGAGATGGCGAAGATCACAAACTTTGCTCATGAGAAGGGAACACTCGCGGACGTCATCAAGGGCGCCGATGTGTTTATCGGTGTCTCCGCACCGGGTACGCTGACCCCGGACATGGTGCGCACGATGGCAAAGGATCCGATTATTTTTGCCTGCGCAAATCCGACTCCGGAGATTTTCCCGGAGGAGGCGAAGGCAGCGGGGGCAGCCGTTGTATCGACAGGACGCTCTGATTACCCGAACCAGGTCAACAACGTGCTCTGTTTCCCGGGCATCTTCCGCGGCGCGCTGGATGTCCGTGCATCGGATATCAATGCGGAGATGAAGATCGCAGCCGCTTACGCGATTGCAGGTCTGGTCAGCGACGAGGAGCTGAATGCAGACTATATTCTTCCGGCAGCTTTTGACCCGCGTGTCCGGGATGCCGTAGCAGCGGCAGTTGCGGAAGCAGCAAGGAAGAGCGGCGTAGCGCGCATCTGATGTAAACGAACGGCAATCATCCCAGCGGCTGGTCAGCCACTGCCCGGCGAAGTACATTCGAAGGGCTGGCTGAACCAGCGTCAGTTTTTAATTGGCATCCTCCAGCTCATAGTGCCATGGTGAAGGACTTATAGGGGGATGTGCACCTTGGCTGGCATATGCACATATTCTAGTAAAGAAAAGGTTATCTTTATCCAGAAAGGAGCATATATGCCAGTTTTACAGAGTACAGACTGCGGCTGCCGCATGACGCGGACCGATGCAGTTTATCATCATTTGCGGGAAGCAGATGCACCGCTTGCCATGGGCTATGTGCCGTTTCAGCCCTGGGAATGTCCGTTTGAGCTCTGCCAGGGCCTGCAGTACGGGACGATTTTCCCTGGCCTTCACAAACCGTTTTGCGGGAAAGGAGGGCGATGCAGATGAACCGTGGTAATTCTATGAATATGCCGCAGGGCTGTGGCCGCCCCTGCGGCCGGATGGCAGCCGAGGAGCGCATGATGGCACAGCCCATGAACCACAGAACCGGATGCACGGGCCGGGAAGCTGTGACCGAGATGCCGTGCCAGGCGCGGGAGACAGCATCCCAGAGAACTTGTCAGATGCGGGAGGCAGCATCCCAGAGAGCTTGTCAGATGAGGGAGGCGGTATCTCAGAAATCCTGTCAAAAGAAGGAAGCAGGTCCAATGCCATGCCCGGAAAAAGAAACCAGGACTCCGATGCCGTGTCCGGAAAGAGAAACTTGTCCCAGGGAGTGCAACATCCCGACCAGAAGCAGAGAGCAGCTCCTGAAGTTCCTTGACGAGGAGAGCTTCGCTGTCTATGAGGCGCTGCTTTTCCTGGACACCCACCCTGACGATGCAGACGCGCACGCCTTTTTCCGTGAACACCACAGCAGGCGGATCGCCGCCCTTGACGCGTATGCGCGGCTTTATGGACCGCTGACGATCGACGCGATGGACGATTCTGCCAGCTGCTCCTGGGAATGGATGCAGCAGCCGTGGCCGTGGGAAGGAATGGAAGGAGGTGCCTGCTAGCCTATGTGGAATTATGAGAAGCGGCTGGAATATCCAGTCAATATCACGACACCGAATGCGAAGCTTGCGCAGATAATTATGAGCCAGTACGGTGGACCAGATGGAGAGATTGGCGCATCCATGCGCTATCTTTCGCAGCGCTATACGGCCCCGAACCGAACGGTATCCGCAGTGCTCACAGATGTAGGTACAGAAGAACTGGCGCATCTTGAAATTGTCTCTACGATCGTCCATCAACTGACACGGGGACTTTCAGCAGAGGAACTTGAAAAAGCGGGGTTTGCACCTTATTATGTAGATCATACAGTCGGCATCTGGCCGCAATCCGCGGGCGGGTATCCGTTTTCCTCTTCTGAGCTTCAGTCTACCGGGGATCCGACAGCGGATCTGTTCGAGGATCTGGCAGCGGAGCAGAAGGCACGGCTGACCTATGACAATATCCTGCGCCTGGTCAAAGATCCGGCGGTAGCAGATCCGATCCGGTTCCTGCGCGCACGGGAAATTGTGCACTTCCAGAGATTTGGTGAAGCACTTAGGTCTGTCCAGGAAGAGCTGGACGCGAAAAATTTCTACGCGTTCAATCCGAGCTTTGACGCGCCGGTTTCCTGCCCGCCTGCTACCGTTTAGGGGTAGGATAGGAAACAAAAGCCGATGTGTGCGCGTTCTCGATAAAACGTCCCCCTTGCCATCCGGTGAGGGGGACGTTACATGTGTGAAAAAGACATTGACACGCCACATGCCAGACGGTATCATGACTGTATTGACTTTATCCTCGCAAGCAACGGAATCAGGCAGCTATGATAGTATAAAAAACGGGAGACGGAGAAGGACGCAAGATGCAGGTAAGCAATGCACAGGAAACGGCAATCACACACAAGGACGGTCCGGCCATGGTGCTGGCGGGGCCGGGTTCTGGGAAAACGCTGGTCATTACGCAGCGGACGAAGTATTTGATAGAACAGGCGGGAGTACGTCCGCAGGAAATTCTGGTCATCACCTTTACCAGAGCCGCAGCGGAAGAAATGAAAAACAGATTTCTTGCGCTGATGAAGGAGCATTCGGCGCGTGCGGTCACATTCGGAACGTTCCATGCGGTATTTTTTACGATATTGAAGCATGCCTATCATTACAGCGCTGCCGATATCTTGACGGAGGACAAGAAATATCAGATTCTGCTGCAGCTTTTGCATGAGTCAAAGCTTGCGGTTGAGGATGAACGGGAATTAATTTCGGAGCTTGCCGCGGAGATCAGCATCGTGAAGAATGAGCGGATCAGTCTGGATCACTACTATTCGAAGAGCTGTCCGGCGGAGCTGTTTCGTGAATTTTTCCGGAAGTATGAGAAGATCCATGTGCAGCAGCGGCTGATCGATTTCGATGACATGATGACCTATACCTACGAGCTGCTGACGGCCCGCCGCGATATTCTGGAGGCATGGCAGCGAAAATTCCGTTACATATTGGTAGATGAATTTCAGGACATCAATCTGCTGCAGTATGCGATCCTCAGACTTCTGGCGCTGCCGGAAAATAATCTGTTTATTGTCGGGGATGATGACCAGTCGATTTACCGGTTCCGGGGAGCAAAGCCGGAGATTATGTTGAATTTTCCGAAAGATTATCCGGATGCAGCGCAGATTGTGCTGAACCGGAATTTCCGTTCCGTCGCACCGGTGATCCGGGCGGCGCAGGCCGTGATCACGGAAAATATTCACCGGTTCTCCAAGCAGGCAGAGCATGTGCGTCCGGGCGGAGAAGCCATTGATATCCGTGAGTTTGACGGCCAGGATCACGAGAGCCTGTATCTGGTGAAGGCGGTGCAGGAGAGCCTGCAAAACGGCACAGCACCGAATGAGATCGCGGTATTGTTCCGGACAAATCTCGGGGCGCGTCCATATGCGGAGCGCCTGATGGAGTTTAATATTCCGTTTGAAATGCACGATGCGCTTCCGAATATCTATGAGCACTGGATTGCAAAGGATCTGTTCGCATACCTGCATCTGGCGCGGGAAGGACTGGACCGGAAGGAATTTCTGCAGGTCATGAATCGTCCGAAGCGCTACATCGGGCGGGATGCAATTGATGCGCCGGTGGTATCTCTGGACACCCTGCGGCTTTACTATGAGGACCGAGACTGGATGCTGGACCGCATTGACCGGCTGGAACAGGATCTGAAGCTGCTTCGCGGCATGGCGCCGTTTGCGGCGGTGAATTATATCCGCTATGGGATGAATTATGATGAGTATCTGACGGAATATGCCAGGTCGCGCCGGATCCGGGCGGAGGAACTGATGGAAATTCTGGATGAGATTCAGCAGGGGGCGAAACCATTCCGGACCGTGGAAGAGTGGTACGCGCATCTGGAGGAGTACAGGGAATACCTGGCGCAGCAGCGCGGGAAAAAGGAACAGGATCCGGATGCGATCGAGCTTGCGACCCTGCACAGCTCAAAGGGACTGGAATTTGAGGAGGTATTTCTCGTCGATGTGAATGAAGGGACGATTCCGCATCGGAAAGCGTCGATTGAGGCGGATATCGAGGAGGAGCGCCGCCTGTTCTATGTCGGAATGACGCGCGCAAAGGACCGCCTTCATCTGTTCTATACGAAGGAGCGCTACGGAAAGGCAGTAGAGCCGTCGCAGTTTCTGGAACCATTGCTGGAGTGAGAGACGGTTGGACTGCCTGCAGGCCAATCCGGATCTGCCTTAGAAATGACTTCGTAGAATATTATGATGCAAGCGATCCGGTCAGAAAATAACCCGGAGGATAACAGGAAAGACGGGATCCTCCGGGCATACTTTTCTGTGTAAGGGATGCCTGAACTGCAATGCCTGCAGCTATCCGGCTGTATTTCCCCCGGCGGTGGCTGCCGGACTGTAACGGTGTGTGACTTACAGTTCTTCGTCCTCGCCATCCTCCCCGGCAACCATTTCATCATATTCCTGGCTGTCGAGCCACTCGTCAAAGCCGTCGGAAGCCGCCTCGTATTCGTCGTCATCTTCGATATTTTCCAATACCGGGATGTCATTTTCTGTGTGGAAGCGGTAGAGGTACACCTCTCCATCCTCATTAATACCCTGTTCATTCAGCGGAAGGAGGGCAATGTATTCGTGGCCAGCTGCTTCATAAATGGTGAGAATGGAGCACTCTACCGTCTCGTCATTGTCCAGTGTCAGTGAAATCGTGGTTTTTCTGCAGTCCTCTGTAAAGCCGCAGGTCTCGCAGCTCCCGCTGCAGGATTCAAAATCGCTCATTTGTTTTACCTCTCTTAGAATTCGAATAGTCCGCGGCAAACAGCAGCCGCATACGCTTCTACTTTAGCAGAAAGAGCGAGAGTATGCAACCGAAAATAAAAAAATAAAATAATCATGGGAAAATGTCAGAAAAGATGCTATACTGGTAAGCAATAAACAACGACAGGAGAATTGTGATGAAATTGATATCGTGGAATGTGAATGGGCTGCGCGCCTGCGTGCAGAAGGGATTCCTGGATTATTTCCGTGAAAGCGACGCGGATCTGTTCTGCATTCAGGAGAGTAAGCTGCAGGAGGGACAGATCGAGCTGGATCTGCCCGGGTATCATCAATACTGGAATTACGCAAAGAAAAAGGGGTATTCTGGCACTGCCATTTTTGCAAAACGGGAGCCGCAGGCGGTGACATATGGGATCGGGATAGAGGAACACGACCAGGAGGGCCGTGTCATCACTCTGGAGTATGAGACTTTCTATATGGTGACGGTGTACACGCCGAATTCTCAGAATGAGCTGGCGAGGCTCGCGTACCGCATGGAATGGGAGGATGCGTTTTTTGCGTATCTGAAAAAATTGGAAGAGAAGAAACCAGTGATCTTCTGCGGAGACTTGAATGTGGCGCACAGGGAGATCGACCTGAAGAATCCAAAGACAAACCGGAACAATGCCGGCTTCACAGACGAGGAGCGTGCCAAGTTCACACAGTTGACCGAGCAGGGATTTGTGGATACGTACCGTTATTTTTATCCGGATCAGGAAGGCGTTTACAGCTGGTGGTCTTACCGTTTCCGCGCGCGGGAGAAGAATGCAGGGTGGCGGATTGACTATTTCCTGGTCTCGGAGTGCCTGAAGGACCGTCTTCAGGACGCGAAGATTCATACAGAGATCTTCGGTTCTGATCACTGTCCGGTGGAGCTGGATATCGATTTATCATGAGAGTGCATCCAATGAGAAAGAATGCTTCGCGAGAAAACTAACATGACAGATTAACGACGCAAGAAAGACGGCATATATGCCTGCAGGAAACAGGATGGAGAACGATCACAGGAGAGAAGGGAGGAGCGATATATTGACGGAAGAGAAGTGGAAAGTGACAGCAGGGCTTAGCACGCGGCCCGGTGCGGTGGCAGAGCGGGACGGCGTGAGTTTTGGATATTATGCTTCCGGGGAAGGAGTACCTTCAGTTATACTATATAAGAAGGGAACAGAGGAGATCGCGGCAGAGCTTCCGTTCCCCGATGCGTGTGCGGCAGGTGGCTTTTACCATATGAAGGTAAAGCTCCGCCCGGCATCGTATGAGTATAATTTCCGGGATGGGGGAAGAATCGTGACAGATCCGTATGCCCGGCTGATTGTGGGACGAGGTGCCTTTGGCAGTCCGCCGCCGGAGTCAGAGCATGGGATCCGGGGCGGATTTCTGCATAAGCCGTATGACTGGGAGGGTGATGTACATCCGGACCTTCCTTATTCCGATGCAGTGATGTACCATCTGCATGTCCGTGGCTTTACGAAGCAGAAAAATTCCGGCGTGAGGAAAAAGGGGACCTTTGCCGGAATCAGAGAAAAGCTGCCCTACCTGAAAGCGCTGGGGGTGAATCAGCTGAAGCTGATGCCTGCGTACGAGTTTGCGGAAGTGACGGTCGCAGCCGCGCGGACAGGCGCAAGGGCGCCGCAGAGCCAAAGCGAGGCGACAGCGCACGCTGCGGATCTTCCTGGCGGACAGATGCGTATGAATTACTGGGGCTATGGAGCCGGATATTATTTTGCGCCGAAGGCTTCTTATGCGGCGGGTGCGGATGTGGATACCGAGGTAAAGGATCTGGTCAAAGCCGCACATAAGCTCGGCATGGAAGTGCTGATGGAGTTTTGCTTTACGGAGGATGCGGATATTCTGATGATCGGGGAATGTCTGAATTTCTGGGCGGAGGAGTACCACATCGACGGGTTCTCGGTGATCGCGCGCGACGGGATCGCAGCAGAGCTTGCGCGGCTCCCGCTGTTTCATCGCATCAAGCTGATCTGCGGCTGGTATCCGGAGCAGACAGTCCGGGAAAACGCCAGGAGGGTGGCTATGAAACGTTCGGCTGAGTCCAAGACAGGGATGGCGGCGGACAGGTCCCAATCCGGAGCACCGGCAGATCTGCAGCGTGCAGCGGCGGGACAGAGGACGGCGGCTCCAGCGCGGCTTGCAGAGTCAAATGACGGATTCCTCGTAGACTGCCGCCGGCTGCTGAAGGCCGATGAGGACAGTCTTGGCAATTTCGCCGGGCGCGTGCGGCGGAATCCGGAAGGCTGTGCAGTGATCAACTATGTCACAAACCACGACGGATTTACGCTTGCAGATCTGGTTGCCTACGAGCATAAGCAGAATGCGGCGAATCAGGAACAGGGGCGTGACGGCTCTGATTACAATTTTAGCTGGAATTGCGGCGTGGAGGGTCCGACGAAAAAGCGCGAGATTTTGCGGCTTCGGATGCAGCAGAGGAAAAATGCGCTTGCGATGCTGCTCTTTGCACAGGGCACGCCGATGCTTCTTGCGGGGGATGAATTTGGCAACTCACAGCTGGGAAATAACAATCCATATTGCCATGACAGCGAGCTTTCGTGGCTGGACTGGAGCCAGGCGCGCAGCAACCGGGAGCTGACCGAGTTTGTGCGCAGCGCGGTTGCGTATCGGAAAGCACATAAGGTGCTGCACCAGGAGCGTGAATTGCAGTGTGCGGACAGCCGTGCAGACGGATGTCCGGATTTGTCCTATCATGGAGAACGCGCCTGGTATTGCGAGTTTGACCGCCTGAACCGACACATGGGCTGCCTGTATTCCGCAAGCTATGCAGGGGAGACCGGCTATCTGTACATCGCTTACAATCTATACTGGACCGGACAGGAACTGGCGCTTCCGCTGCTTTCAGGGCAGCAGGGCTGGTATAAGGTGATGGACACCTCGCAGCGGCAGAGTTTTCTGGACACACCAGAGGAACTGGGGCGCGTGAAATCTTTCCGCGTGCCGCCGCGCACGATTCTGATATTGGAAGGCAGAGAACATGAAAGTAGCAAAGAAGCTGATCACATGGCGAAAGATAAAAGGACATTTTGAGACAATCACAGCGCATAAGGTGCTTGTGATGCGGCACTGCTTCCGCATCGGACTGTACCGGCAGGGCCTGATGCATGACCTGTCAAAGTATATGCCGGCAGAGTTTCTGATGGGTTGCCAGTACTTCGAGGATGGAAAAAGCAGCCCGAATAACGGGGAACGCAAAGCGAATGGATATTCGCAGGCATGGATGCACCACAAAGGGCGCAACCGCCATCATCTGGAATACTGGCAGGATTACGTGTTGCAGCCGAAGGACCCGAAGCATCCGATGGAACCGGTCCAAATGCCGCGCAGGTATGTTGCGGAGATGCTGATGGACCGCATTTCGGCGTCGAAAAATTACAACAGGGAGCAGTATACCAGGCATGACCCGCTGACCTATTACGAGCATGGCAAAGCACAGTATCTGCTGCATCCGCAGACAGCGCGCGAGCTGCACGGGATGCTCCGGATTCTCGACCAGAGAGGCGAGAAGGCGCTTATGCATTTTGTAAAAGACAAGTATTTAAAGGGATATCCGATCAGAAAGGGATAATCGTTAGAGTTCGGCGACCTGGCTTCCTCATCTTTTGGCGGGTCAGAAGGTCATTCATCCACTTACTTGCAAGCACGGCGTGGGTGCTGGCCTTTTGACCCTGGTATCCTACCGTGACCGGCCTTTGTTATTCCGGATAGTTCAGACGCTCCTGCGTGATATGCCCCAGCACCTCGCGAAGATACCGGTCTGCGAGATAATTCGCCATCGGCAGATTCATATCCAGATAATTGCCGCAGTCCTTCGGACTTGCCCCGGGCACTTCGCCGCGGAAGTCACGGATAAATGTAAATAATTCCTTCATGAGCGGCACAAGCTCCTCAGAACAGTAATCTCCTGCCAGGACCAGATAAAACCCGGTCCGGCATCCCATCGGCCCGAAATAGACGGTTTTTTCTTTGTAGACGGGATGATTTCTTAAAAAGGTGGCTCCCAGGTGCTCGATCGTATGCACCTCCGCCGTGTTCATTACAGGCTCCTGATTCGGCTGCGTCATCCGGATATCAAAGGTCGTAAGCACCTCCGCTCCCACATGGTCCTTCCGCGATACATACAGCCCCGGCAGCAGCCGGATATGATCTACTGTAAAACTGGCAATCTTTTCCATAGCTCATTCTTCCTTTCCAGTAATTTTAATCTGTCGCGTTATGATTCACGGCCCTGTTGGCTCAATCTCCTGTCATTTCGTCAACCAGCATCCTCCTGCCTGGAGTGTCTTTGATAAGGCTCTATAGGGGTGTCCGCCTCAAGGTATTTATGAGGGGATGATGCGTTCGGACGCCGCTAACTGAAAGATGGGAATGCGTGAATCGTGACAATAGTACCATAATCGAAAATTTCCGACAAGTTCTCTCTTGCCTTTTAAAAAAACATATGCTATTCTGTAAAAAAATCGTAACAATTTAGAAGACAACTAGAAGAGGGGTAGGAGAAAATGAAAAGAAAAGTACAATTGTTACTCGCGTGCGTGATGCTCCTGTTTTGCTGCTGTGTTTCGTCGCAGATATTGCCGTCCGGCACGGTGAAAGCAGCGAAGCAGAAGCTCACAGGCTGGCAGAAGGATGGGGAGTATTACCGGTACTACAGCAAAGCCGGTAAGATGTACACAGGCTGGAAAACGGTTGGGGGAAAGCGCTATTATTTCCGGAAAAAGTCTTCGGAGCGCGGCCCCAAAGGCGCCCGTGTGACTGGCCTTGCTGCGATTGGCAAAAGGACCTTCCTGTTTTCGGAGACCGGGGAGCTGCAGACCGGGTGGAAGCAGATCGGAGATAAGATTTACTATTTCGCGCCGTCTGGAAAAGCAGGTAAAATCGGAGCAATGTATACCGGGATGCATCAGATCGGGGTGGAGCGCTTTTTATTCCAGCCGGATGGCACGCTGACCACGGGCTGGCAGACGATCGGTGGAAATAAATACTATTTCAGTACGAGTAAGGTGCTTGGCACACGCGGACGGCTTTTGACCAATGGATGGTGGAAGCTCTTTGGGTATTATTATTATTTTACCGCAGATGGCGTACTGAAGACCAATTGCTGGATTGACGATACCTATTATGTCAATGAGAAAGGACGCCGTGTGAAGAGTACGATCACGCCGGACGGATATATCGTAGATGCCGATGGTGTGCGAAAGTCGGTTGCGAACGGCTGGGTCAAGGCCAGTAATAAATTCTACTATTATAATCACGGGAAAAAGCTGACTGGCTGGCAAACCATTAATAATAAGCGCTACTATTTCTCCGCAGCCGGGGTACGACAGACCGGCTGGCAGACAATCAGCGGCAAGAACTATTACTTTAACTCTAAGGGAGTTATGAAAAAGGGATGGCTGACTCTTAACGGGAAGAAGTATTTCCTGAAAAAAGGAGTGCTGGTATATGGATGGCAGACCATCAACAGTAAGCGGTACTATTTTGATACGGACGGCGTGATGCAGAGCGGCTGGATTCAGATTAATGGGGATAAATATTATCTGAAGGATGGCATCATGCAGACTGGCTGGCAAATTATCAGCGACAAGCGCTATTATCTCGGAACAGATGGGAAAATGGCGGTCAACACGGTGATTGATGGCTATGAAATCGATGCGAATGGCGTTGCAAAGCGGGCGGGCAATAAGGCGCATATCCTCCTGATTGCAGGACACGGGGCTGGTGATGTCGGAGCGCAGGGGACATTTGGGAAGACAACCTATTACGAGTCCATCCTGACAAGAGAATTTTCGACGCTGATCCAGAAAAAGCTGGCTGCGCTGGGACCGGATGTGGTCGAGGCGGTCATGTATGACCAGAACTATGACTGCTATCAGGTGAATGCAGGGATAAAAGCAGGTCCGCTACCGGTCTGGACGGACTATGATTATGTGCTGGAAGTGCATTTTAATGCGACTGCACAGTCCGGCAAGGACCCGAACGGGGACGGCAAATTTAAAGGTGTCGGCATCTATGTAAATTCGGCAAAGACAAAGATTGAACTGGACCGGAGCATCGTAAATGCGGTAGGAAATACCGGGTTCCGGGTGTGGGCAAGTGGTGTAGAGCGCTCCTCGGGCCTGTTGAATGCGAAGGTTTGCCAGGCAAAGGGCGTCTCCTACGGTTTGCTTGAGACAGCATTTATAGATGACAAGGACGATATGGACTTCTATCTGAAGAACAAGGATAAGATGGCGTCGGCTGTTGCATCGGCAATTGTCAGTTTCTTTAAGTAAAGCGGATTGACAAAGAAGGGAAACCTTGATAGAATAGCTAGAAGGTTTGAAAGAAAAGCAAAGCGGAGGCACAAGCAGATGAAGAAAAGAGTATTATCCTTGCTGGTAGACAATACTTCCGGCGTTTTGAGCCGTGTGGCCGGCCTGTTCAGTCGCCGCGGCTACAATATTGACAGTCTCACAGTTGGAGAGACTGCAGATCCGCGGTATTCCCGCATGACGGTTGTCGCGCGCGGGGACGAGCAGATTCTCGACCAGATTGTAAAGCAGCTGGCAAAGCTGATTGACGTCGTTGATATCAAAGTGCTGGACGATGACAACAGTGTGAATCGGGAGCTCGTGCTGGTAAAGGTCCGTGCGGATGCGAAGGACCGTCAGGCTATTATTTCCATTGCAAACGTATTCCGTGGAAATATCATTGATGTTGGCAAAGATTCCTTGATTATCGAGCTGACCGGGCAGCAGTCCAAGCTGGACGCATTTATCGAGCTGCTCGCCGGATATGAGATTCTGGAGCTTGCGCGTACCGGTATCACGGGCTTGTCGCGCGGTGCGGAGGATATCCGGTATTTGTGATACCTGAGTCCGAAGACGGGTGTGTATGCCTTGTTTGCACAGAGGCGGATGGCTTCGCAGTGTGAAGGTAACTTTCCGGGCGGCATCCGGGATCGCAGCTGTCAGTTTATCAGAGAGATGCGGTCAGGCGTTCCGTCTGGTCTGCTATACAGGTATCTGCCGGAGAGCCTGCAATGAGCTTCGGCGGGTATGTAACATTTCATGAGTAGTTTCATAAGAAAAAGAGGAGATCAATTATGGCAGCAAGAATTTTCTATCAGAAAGACTGCAACCTTTCCCTTCTGGAAGGAAAGACCATCGCAGTCATCGGCTATGGCAGTCAGGGACACGCACACGCGCTGAACGCAAAGGAGTCCGGGTGCCACGTTATCATTGGCCTGTATGAGGGCAGCAGATCCTGGGCGAAGGCAGAAGCACAGGGCTTTGAGGTATATACGGCAGCGGAGGCTGCGAAGAAGGCAGATATCATCATGATCCTGATCAATGATGAGAAGCAGGCAGCCCTTTATAAGAAGGATATCGAGCCGAACCTGGAAGAAGGTAATATGCTGATGTTTGCACATGGCTTCAATATTCATTTTGGCTGCATCGTTCCGCCGAAGAATGTTGATGTGACGATGATCGCTCCGAAGGGACCGGGCCATACGGTAAGAAGCGAGTATCAGGCAGGCAAGGGTGTTCCGTGTCTTGTGGCAGTCGAGCAGGACTACACTGGTAAGGCGCTTGATAAGGCGCTTGCCTATGCGCTTGCGATTGGCGGTGCCCGTGCCGGTGTGCTTGAGACAACCTTCCGCACGGAGACAGAGACGGATCTGTTCGGTGAGCAGGCGGTGCTGTGCGGCGGTGTATGCGCTCTGATGCAGGCTGGATTTGAGACTCTGGTAGAGGCTGGCTATGATCCGAGAAATGCATATTTTGAATGTATCCATGAGATGAAGCTGATTGTTGATCTGATTTACCAGTCTGGTTTCGCGGGTATGCGGTATTCGATCTCGAATACGGCAGAGTACGGTGATTATGTGACTGGTCCGAAGATTATCACCGACGAGACGAAGCAGACCATGAAGAAGATTCTGAAGGATATCCAGGATGGTACTTTCGCAAAGGATTTCCTGCTTGATATGTCTCCGGCAGGCGGACAGGTACACTTTAAGGCGATGCGCAAGCTTGCTGCGGAGCATCCGTCTGAGAAGATCGGCGAGGAGATCCGCAAGCTTTACAGCTGGAACGGTGAGGATAAGCTGATTAATAACTGATTTGATTAACGGGAGAGACCCGTTTCAGATGGGGGTGTCGCAAATTGCGGTGAAACTACAAGCACTGGTATTTGCCTGGTTAGGCAGATGCCATATGCGGTAGCTTGCAGCAGGTTTGCAGCGCCCTCTTTTACTATGAAAGTCTATGAGAGACGAGGGTCCTCCTCTAAGGCAGCGCCTGCAAAGCAGGCATATTCTGAGAGGACGCAGGACAGACACAGGGTAAGAAGGAGGCATATCATGGGAATGACAATGACGCAGAAGATACTGGCAGCTGCGGCGGGATTGGATGAGGTACAGGCAGGACAACTGATTGAGGCAAAGCTTGATCTGGTGCTTGGAAATGATATCACATCGCCGGTGGCCATCCATGAAATAGAGAAGCTGAAGAATGACACAGTCTTTGACAAGGATAAGATTGCGTTGGTAATGGATCACTTTATTCCGAATAAGGACATCAAATCTGCTGAGCACTGTAAGTGTGTGCGGGAATTTGCTAAGAAGCATGACATCACTAATTATTTTGATGTCGGAGAGATGGGAATTGAGCATGCGCTGCTTCCGGAAAAGGGCCTGACAGTTGCAGGGGATGTGGTGATCGGGGCGGATTCCCATACCTGTACGTATGGAGCTCTTGGCGCATTTTCGACTGGTGTGGGCAGCACAGATATGGCGGCTGGAATGGCAACTGGTAAGGCGTGGTTCAAGGTGCCGTCCGCGATTCGCTTCCATCTGACCGGGAAACCGTCGAAGTGGGTGAGTGGGAAGGATGTCATTTTGCACATCATCGGTATGATCGGCGTAGATGGCGCTCTGTATAAGTCTATGGAATTTGTCGGAGATGGAGTTGCGGCGCTGTCGATGGATGACCGCTTCACGATCGCGAATATGGCGATTGAGGCAGGCGGAAAGAATGGCATTTTTCCAGTAGATGAGAAAGCGGAAGCCTATATGAAGGAACATTCTACAAAATCCTGGCGCGTTTTTGAGGCTGATGAAGATGCTGTCTACGATGCGGAGTATACAATCGATCTTGGTGCGCTCCGCCCGACGATCGCATTCCCGCATCTTCCGGAGAATACAAAGACGATTGATGAGATCGCAGATGAGGTAAAAATCGATCAGGCGGTCATCGGCTCCTGCACAAATGGAAGAATTGAAGATCTGCGTACCGCAGCTGCGGTTCTTGCAGGGAGGAAGGTGAAGAAGGGGGTTCGCTGTATCATCATTCCGGCGACGCAGGCTGTCTATCTTCAGGCGATGGAGGAAGGGCTGCTGAAGACCTTTATCGAAGCAGGGGCAGTCGTAAGTACGCCGACCTGCGGACCGTGTCTTGGCGGCTATATGGGAATTCTGGCAGAGGGAGAGCGCTGTATTTCCACAACCAACCGGAATTTTGTCGGCCGCATGGGACATGTGAAGTCCGAAGTTTATCTGGCCAGTCCCGCAGTGGCAGCGGCAAGCGCAGTAACCGGAAAGATTTCTGCACCGGAAGAGCTTGGACTGTAAACCAGCAATTTTCATGCGAATAGAGGCAGGCAATGAGGCAGCAGCGAGGATGGCCTGCAGTGTTCGTATGAGGCTGTCCGCAAATTGTAATCACACAGGAGAGGAGAACATTATGCAAGCATCAGGAAGAGTATTTAAATATGGGGACAATGTGGATACCGATGTCATAATTCCGGCGCGTTACCTGAATTCATCCGATCCGGCAGAGCTGGCGACGCATTGCATGGAGGATATCGATGCGACCTTTATCCGCCGTGTGCAGAAGGGAGACATCATCGTTGCGGAGAAGAATTTTGGCTGTGGCTCATCCAGAGAGCATGCGCCGATTGCAATCAAGGCGGCAGGCGTGAGCTGTGTAATCGCGGAGACCTTTGCCCGGATTTTTTACCGCAATGCGATCAATATCGGTCTGCCGATCATCGAGTGCCCGGAGGCGGCAAGAAATATTGCGGAGGGCGACGAGGTGGAAATCGACTTTGACAGCGGCATGATTTATGACCGGACGAAGGGGACAAGCTACCAGGGACAGGCGTTTCCGGAATTCATGCAGAAGATTATCCGTGCTGAAGGGCTGATTAATTACATAAATGGTTAAAGAATCGCGCCTTTTTGTGCTTTTTGTATTGGATTTTTTGAATAAGTGTGTTATGATAAGGCAATACAGAGAGGCGATGCGGCTATGATCTGGTCTGCTATGGGCCATGGCTCTGCTGCTCTGGTGATCCTTAAGAGAATACACAGTGTATCGGTTCAGCAGTAGGATGAAAGACGGGACAGATACAGTGAGGCATTCTCAAGTACATTAAGCAATCGAGAGGAGAAATGTAAAATGAAAAAGGCAACTATGTTTGTGCTTGCAGCAGCTTTGACGGTTTCACTGGCTGGCTGTAGTTCTGAGCCGAAGGAGACGGAGGCACCAAAGACGGAAGCAGTTACTGAGGCACCAAAGACAGAAGCACCAACTGAAGCTCCGACAGAAGCACCGACTGAGGCACCGACAGAAGCGCCGACCGAGGCACCAACAGAAGCGCCAACTGAGGCACCGACCGAAGCAACTACCGAAGCACCGACTGAGGTTGTGACCGAGGCATCCTCTGAGACGGAAGAAGTTGCTGAGGTTGTGACTGAGGCAGCAGCTGAGACGGAGGAACCGACCGAAGCAGTAACAGAGGCACCGACAGAGACCGAGGAAGTAACGGAAGCACCGACAGAGACCGAGGAAGTAACAGAGGCACCGACAGAGACCGAGGAAGTAACAGAGGCATCGACGGAGACTGAGGAAGTAACGGAAGCACCGACGGAGACTGAGGAAGTAACGGAAGCGCCGACAGAGACCGAGGAAGTAACAGAAGCGCCGACGGAGACCGAGGAAGTA
>DKWE01000008.1:0-235 GCA_002491565.1 Lachnospiraceae bacterium UBA7160
GTGGGTCATCCGCTGGGAGCAGGCGTTCATGCGCTCACTGCTCCTGCAGGATGAAAAGGCAGAATACTTCGTCAAGTTCAACTTGGAAGGTCTGCTGCGCGGCGATTACCAGAGCAGAATGAACGGATACGCCATCGCAAGACAGAATGGCTGGATGAGCGCAAACGACATTCGTGAGCTGGAGAATCTGGATCGCATCCCCACAGAGGAAGGCGGCGACCTGTACCTCATCAAC
>DKWE01000008.1:517-710 GCA_002491565.1 Lachnospiraceae bacterium UBA7160
CGACCTGTACCTCATCAACGGCAACATGCTCCCGATGGCCAGCGCAGGAGCTTTTGCAAATACAACCCCCAACAATGACGGAAAGGAGGATTCCGATGAAGACGAAGAAGTTCTGGAAGTGGACGAATCTGGCGGCGACGGAGACGGCACCGGTGGAGAGAGTCCTGCATCTGAACGGAACCATCGCAGAAGA
>DKWE01000008.1:1053-2660 GCA_002491565.1 Lachnospiraceae bacterium UBA7160
TGATGTCACACCCCAGCTTTTCAAGGATGAACTGTTCGCAGGCGACGGCGATATTACCGTGTGGATCAACAGCCCCGGTGGTGATTGCGTAGCAGCAGCCCAGATCTACAACATGCTCATGGACTACAAGGGCAATGTCACCATCAAGATCGACGGCATCGCAGCGTCCGCTGCTTCCGTCATTGCTATGGCAGGCACCAAGGTGCTGATGTCGCCTGTGTCCATGCTGATGATTCACAATCCCATGACAGTCGCCATGGGCGATGCAGGCGAAATGGAAAAGGCCATTGAGATGCTTGGCAGCGTGAAGGATTCCATCATCAACGCATACGAGATCAAAACTGGTCTGTCCCGCGCAA
Source organism: Lachnospiraceae bacterium UBA7160 (assembly GCA_002491565.1). Classification (GTDB taxonomy): domain Bacteria; phylum Bacillota; class Clostridia; order Lachnospirales; family Lachnospiraceae; genus Choladousia. The sequence continues at coordinate 1,413 of DKWE01000008.1, forward strand.
AGATTTCCCACCTCATGGATGCGGAAACTTGGATGGACGCCCATAAAGCTGTGGAGCTTGGCTTTGCCGATGACATTCTGGCTCGACCTTCCGATGCTATACCCCCGCAGGTGCAGCCGCAGGAAGAAGGCGAGGATGATGACGATCCCGACGAGCAGGAGGAAAAGCCCAAGGCAATGCTGTTCTCCCGCAAGCAGGTGAACACCACACTCATGAACAAGCTGCAGCATCGCATGGCGGCGCAGGCAGCAAAAATCAACCCGAAGGTCAAAGAGCGTTCGGTCGCAGACATCATGGCGCGACTGGATGACATCAAGAAATTCATGTAATGGAGGATAACAACATGACTATTATCGAACTGCGCGCAAAGCGCAATAAGGCGTGGGAAGCAGCCAAGGAGTTTGCTGAAACCCACAGAACCCCCGCTGGCACTCTTTCCGCAGAGGATGAGGCCACCTACAATGCACTGGAGAAGCAGATCATGGACTATGGTCGTGAGATCCAGCGCATGGAGCGACAGGAAGCAATCGACGCAGAGCTGGCCAAGCCCGTTACCGCTCCCATCACCGGCAGACCCGGCAATCAGCAGGAGGAAAAGAAGACTGGCCGCGCTTCTGATGAATACAGACAGGCCGTCCTCGCAGCCCTACGCTCCAACTTCCGCAAGGTCAGCAATGTGCTTTCCGAAGGCGTGGATGCACAGGGCGGCTACCTCGTACCCGAGGAATACGATCGCCGCTTGATCGATGTGTTGACCGAGGAAAACATTATGCGTAACCTCGGCACCAAGATCACTACCAGCGGTGAGCATAAGATCAACATCGCGGCCACCAAACCCGCTGCAGCGTGGATCGAGGAAGGCGGCGCACTCACTTTCGGTGACGCTACCTTCGACCAGATCATCATGGACGCGCACAAGCTCCATGTTGCCATCAAGGTCACCGAGGAACTGCTCTACGACAACGCGTTCAATCTGGAGAACTACATCATCACCCAGTTCGGCAAGGCGCTTGCCAATGCCGAGGAAGATGCGTTCCTCAACGGCGACGGTGTCGGCAAGCCCCTCGGCCTGCTTGCTGCTGAAGGCGGCGCAGAGGTTGGCGTGACTGCCGCTTCCGCAACTGCCATCACCGCAGATGAGATTATCAACCTCATCTATTCCCTCAAGCGTCCCTATCGTAAGAGCGCCAAGTTCATGTGCAACGATCAGACGCTGGCAGCTATCCGCAAGCTGAAGGACAGCACCGG
>DKWE01000008.1:2946-16186 GCA_002491565.1 Lachnospiraceae bacterium UBA7160
CGGCCAGTACCTCTGGCAGCCCTCCATGCAGTCTGGTGAACCCGACCGCATCCTCGGCTATGAGGTTATGACCTCTCCTTATTTCCCCGTGATCGCAGGCGGCAAGCCCGCTATGGCGTTTGGCGATTTCAGCTATTACAACATCGGTGATCGTGGCACCCGTTCCTTCGCGGAACTCAAGGAACTGTTTGCGGGCAACGGCATGGTTGGCTTCGTGGCCAAGGAGCGCGTCGACGGCAAGCTGGTACTTCCCGAAGCAGTCAAGCTGCTCGTCATGAAGTCTGCGTAATGAAAAGGGGCGGCGGTGATGGATGAACTTCTCACGAAGGTCAAGCAAAATCTGATCGTGGAACACGCGGTGGACGATGCGCTCATTAGGAGCTACATTGCCGCCGCTGTTTCATATGCGGAAAGCTATCAGCACATCCCCGCAGGCAGCTATACGGAAAAAGCGATGCCAGCAACGACCGAGCAGGCCGTGGTAATGTTGGCATCGCATTTCTATGAAAGCAGAGACGGCAGCACTGGTGGATTCTTCGCAGATAACCCGCAGGCGGCCACGCAGGTATGGAACACCGTCAATCTCCTGTTACGGCTCGACCGAGAATGGAAGGTGTAAGCATGAGCTTTGGAAAAATGAACAGCTTCATTGACATCGTCATCATGCGAAAGACCAAGGATCCCGAAGGATTTGCCACTACCGCTTATGATGTGGTTGCATCTGTCCGCGCGTATCGTGAAGGCAGACACGGCAGTCAGCGGTGGGCAAACCTCGCAGCATTCTCGGAGGCAACCGACCTTTTCCGCTTCCGCTGTATTCCCGATGTAACGGTAACCACCGATCACATCATCTACAGTGGCGGTGAGAAATTCGATATCACATCCGTGGAAGATGTGAAGGGGCGCGGCATGTACACAGAAGTGCTGGCGAAAAAGGTGGTGGCGACCAATGGCAAAAGCTGAAGTTCAGTTGCCAGAGGAAATGCTCACACGCCTATCACAGCTGGGCGCAAAATCTGATGAGATCGCAGAAAAGATGCTGGAGGCAGGCGGTGAAGTTTTGCTATCCCGCGTCAAGAGCAACCTCGCAGGTGTGATCGGCAAGGGTACCAAATACCCCTCCGAAAGCACTGGTGAGCTGGAGCGGTCGCTGGGTCTATCGCCTGCAAAGCTGGACAGGAACGGTAACCACAATATCAAGGTAGGTTTCGCTGAACCGAGGTCAGACGGCGGCAGCAACGCCCAGATTGCCAATATCATCGAATACGGTAAGCATGGGCAGCCAGCAAAACCGTTTCTAAAACCTGCGAAATCTGCTTCCAAGGCTGCTGTCATTGAAGCAATGAAACAGACATTCGAACAGGAGGTCAGCAAGCTATGAGCGTACTGGCAGATTTGCAAACCACGCTGGGCGGGCTGCAGATCCCGATCGAAACTGGTGTATTTACGGATAAGGCACCCGATCAGTACATGGTCGTGGTGCCGCTTTCCGACACCTTCGAGCTTCACGCGGACAACACCCCAGAAGGTGAAACGCAGGAAGCGCGGATATCCATTTATACGCAGGGCAGCTACACCAAAGCGAAAAACGCGGTGGTGAAAGCGCTGCTGCGTGATGATTTTACCATAACCAGCAGGCAATACATCGGTTATGAAACAGAGACAGGCTACCACCACTACAATGTGGATGTGGCCAAGTATTACGAATTGGAGGAATAATCATGGCTACGATTGGTCTTGATATGCTGCACTATGCCAAGATCACCGAGGATGAGAACGGTAACGAAAGTTACGGCACCCCGCAGAAATTGGCAAAGGCAATGAGCGCTGACCTGTCCGTGGAGCTGGCAGAGGCCACGCTGTACGCGGACGATGGTGCAGCGGAAATCGTCAAGGAGTTCAAGAGCGGCACCCTCTCCTTGGGTGTGGATGACATCGGCGCAACGGTGGCATCCGACCTTACTGGTGCAACCATCGATAAGAATGGCGTCGTCATTTCCACTGGTGAAGACGGTGGCGATCCCGTTGCGATCGGCTTCCGTGCCAAAAAGAGCAACGGCAAGTACAAATACTTCTGGCTGTACAAGGTGAAGTTCGGCATCCCCGCGACCGCACTTGCGACCAAGGGCGACAGCATCACCTTCAGCACTCCCACCATCGAAGGCACCATCCTTCGCAGAAACAAGCTGGACGGTGCGAACAAGCATCCTTGGAAGGCAGAGGTCACCGAAGGTGAAAGCGGCGTAGCAGCCGCCACCATCGCCAACTGGTACAAGGATGTCTACGAGCCGACCTACGCGGCAGCGGCTACGGAATAAGGAGGATCACACATGGACACTGAGCGCAGCGCAATTATCATGGTCGGCGGCGAAGAATACACCCTTATGCTGACCACCAAGGCAACAAAGGAAATCGCAGGCCGTTACGGCGGTCTGGAAAACTTGGGCGAAAAGCTCATGAAAAGCGAAAACTTCGAGATGGCCATCGGAGAGATCGTGTGGTTGATTACGCTTCTGGCAAACCAGTCGCTGCTCATCCACAATTTGAAGCACAAAGATCAGCCCAAGGAGCTGCTCACCGAGGAAATGGTGGAACTGCTCACGGTACCGGCTGATCTGGCAACCTACAAGGCAGCCATTACGGAGGCGCTTTACAAAGGCACCAAGCGTAACATCGAAAGCGAGGCCGACGCAAAAAACGCGGTAGTCGGGTAACAGACGAAGAACTGTTCACCCGACTTTTATATTATGGCATGGCGCACCTCCACATGAAGCAGGACGAAGTATGGCTCACGCCCTTCGGCCTGCTTTTGGATTTGTGGGAATGTCATAAGCAGTATAACGGAATCGCCAAGCCGAAGCGCGAGGTGTTCATAGACGACATTATCCCCGCAGGCGTGTAGGAGGTGGTTAGATGGCGGATAATTTCGGTCTGAAGATCGGGCTGGAAGGCGAAAAAGAATTCAAAAAATCCATATCCGAAATCAACCAAACCTTCAAAGTGCTGGGCAGTGAGATGAAGCTGGTAACAGCGCAGTTCGATAAGAATGACAATTCCATCGAAGCGCTGACCGCTCGTCAACAGGTACTCGGTAAAGAGGTTGACGCGCAGCGTCAGAAGGTAGAAACCCTTCGTGCAGCGTTGGCAAACGCCACCGAGAGCTTTGGAGAGAACGATCGCAGAACCCAGCAGTGGCAAATTCAGTTGAATAATGCCGAAGCAGCACTCATCGATTTGGAACGGCAGCTGGACGAAAGCACCGATGCTCTGGATAAGGCAGGTCGCGAGATGGATGACACCGGCGATCAAGCTGATGATATGGGCGACGAAGTTGACGAAGCTGCCGACGAAGCGGATGACGCAGGCAAATCCTTCGAATCGCTTGGTACTATCTGCAAGGCGACCGCCGCTACCATGGCGGCAGCATTTGCAGCAGTATCGGCTGCGGCCATTGCAGCAGGCAAAGCACTGGTGGATATGGCAGTCGAAGGTGCAGCATACGCGGACACTGTATTGACCGAGGCCACCGTCACAGGCATAGCCACGGATAAACTGCAAGAGTACATGTACGCAGCAGAACTGGTGGATGTATCCACAGAGACGCTGACAAAATCCATGGCCAAGCAGATCAAATCCATGAAGGCGGTGCAGGACGGTACAAAGTTGTCTGTGGAGGCATACGACAAACTGGGCGTTTCCGTTATGAACGCAGACGGCAGTTTGCGTGACTCCGATACTGTGTACTGGGAAGTCATCGACGCCCTCGGTAAGATCGAGAATGAAACCGAACGCGACGCGCTGGCTATGCAGATACTCGGCAAGTCAGCGCAGGAGCTAAACCCCCTCATCGAGCAGGGCGCGGAACGAATGCAGGAGCTTGGCGATCAAGCGCGAGAAGCAGGATATGTGGTCAGCGACGAAATGCTGAATGCATACGGTGCGTTAGACGATCAGCTGCAGTACCTCAAGGTAGGCGCAACGGCAGCAAAGAACGCACTCGGCACTGTGCTGCTTCCCGTACTGACCAACCTTGCAGGTGAAGGCGTCGACCTTCTCGGTGAGTTCACCAACGGCATACTGGAGGCCAACGGCGACATCGGCAAGATGTCCGATGTGATCGGAGATATCCTGCCGAAGATCCTCGACACCATCATGGAATTCGTTCCAGAACTGCTGGAGATTGCAGGTGAAATCGTGGGATCGCTGGGACAGGCCATTGTGGATAACCTACCGCAGATCGTGGATTCCGCAACGCAGATCATCTTCTCCATTCTGGAAGGATTGATCGCAGCATTACCACAGATCGCAGAAGGCGCACTACAGCTGGTACTGGCACTGGTCGGCGGCATAATCGACAACCTACCACTGATACTGCAGGCGGCACTACAGGTGATCGCCACACTGATATCGGGACTTGCAAGCGCTATCCCGACGCTGATCCCGACCATCATTCAGCTGGTCATTGAAATCGTGAACACGCTGATCGCAAACCTTCCGATGATACTGGACGCAGCATTGCAGCTGGTAATGGGACTGGCGCAGGGCATCCTCGATGCACTCCCCGTTTTGATTGCCGCACTGCCAGAGATCATCAACGGCATTATCACATTCCTGCTGGACGCAATCCCGCAGATCATTGAAACAGGCATACAGCTTCTCACAGCGCTGGTGGCGGCGCTGCCGGATATCATTCTGGCGATCGTGGAAGCAATACCCCAGATTATTGACGGTATCATCACTGCAGTGCTGGAGGCGATACCCCAGATCATACAAGCAGGTATCGACCTGCTGATTTCGCTGGTGCAGGCACTACCGACCATCATCGTCACCATCGTGGAAGCAATCCCGAAGATTATATCGGGCATCGTAAACGCGGTCATCGGTAACATCGATAAGATTATCATGGCAGGTGTGGAGCTGTTCGTATCGCTGATTGAAAACTTGCCGACCATCATCGTAGAAATTGTCAAGGCCGTGCCGCAGATCATTGCGGGCATCGTCAAGGCATTCGGATCGCTGATGGGCGAAATCGTGAACATCGGCGGCAACATCGTCAAGGGACTGTGGGAAGGTATTCAGCAGCTGGCATCGTGGTTATGGGATAAGGTTTCTGGCTGGATCAGTTCCATCTGGGACGGCATTTGCGATTTCTTTGGCATCCACTCTCCTTCGGATGAGATGGCGTGGGTCGGTGAAATGCTGGTCAAGGGTTTGTCTGGATCCATTGAAGATAACGGCGATGAAGCGGTGAAAGCTGCCGAAGCCATGAGTGAAGACATCAACGATGTCATGCATGGACTGGCAAAGGATATGGAGACCGCACTGCCTACGGACTTTAATGTGGATGGCAGCATAAACGGAGCCATGGCAGGAGCAGCAGGCGGTGTGATCGGAAGCGGCTTGCAGCTGGTGCTGAACATCACCAACTTTAACAATTACAGCAACGAAGACATCCAGCAGCTTACCAACGAAGTACTGGTAACGGCAGGACAATTCGCAAAGCGGAAAGGAGTGGTATTCGCGTGAATTATTTTGTGTACAAGGGCGTCCGCTCGTCCGACATGGGACTGCGGATTGAGAAAAAGGAAGTGTTCTCCGCACCGAAATATGATGTGGAGTTTCTTTCTATCCCCGGCAGGAGCGGCGATTTGATCGCAGGCGGCGGTCGATTCCCGAACGCACAGATCACATACTCCGTATTCCTGCCTGCAAAGAGCATTGCGGAACTGTCGCAGAAGATTACGGCAGTCAAAGGCTGGCTGTACTCTGGACTCGACAGTTACCACGAACTTTCCGATACCTACGATACAGAGTTTACCCGCGCAGCAGTATACGCGGGTAAGCTCGACATCGAAGATGAGCTGAACCGCATTGGCATCTTCACAATCAGTTTTTCCTGCAAACCCTTCCGATACGCGGCAGCAGGAGCAAAAAGCCAGCTTGTCGGAAACGGTCGAAATCTGACGAACCCGTATCCGTTCCCCAGCCAGCCCATCATTCGTGTAGTGGGCAGCGGAAAAGGCACACTGACAATCCAGTCGGAGAACAGCAACGCCACATGGGAATTCACGGATATCGACGAATTCGTAGAAATCGACTCCGAGCAGATGAACTGTTACAAAAACACCGAACCGAAGAATGACACCGTCGGAGGAAACGGCTTTCCGATTCTGTACCCCGGAGAGAACACATTCTCATTCACCGGCGGCATACAAGGAATATCGGTAACTCCGAGGTGGTGTTCGATATGATACCTGTACTTTTCAAAGCGAATGCCACCAACTTCAAAACCTTCGGTATCGGCGTACTAAAGGATTGTATTTCCTGTGAAGTCACCGAAGAAAGAAACGGCGCGTTTGAGTGCGAATTCAAATACCCGACAAACGGTGCGCTGTTCAAGGAATTGGCAACCGAACGGCTGGTCAAGGCAAAGCCGAATGACACAGCCAAGGATCAGATGTTTCGCATTTACCGCATCAGCACACCCATCGACGGTGTGGTAACGGTATACGCGCAGCATCTGTCCTACGACCTATCGAACATCGCGGCATTGCAGTGGTCGGAGGAATCCATTTCACCGACACTCGCAATGGAACGCGTATTTGCAAATACGGCCACACCACACGGATTTACATGCCAGACGGACTATTCGGCAGCAAAGCCCTTTGCGGTATCGAAGCCGCAAAGCGTCCGCGCATGCCTTGGCGGTGTGGCTGGATCGTTTCTCGATCAGTGGGGCGGCGAATTTGAGTGGGATAACTTCCATGTGATTCACCATCAAGGACGCGGCAACCACACAGGCGTGGTCATTGAATACGGCAAGAATCTGACGGATATGGAGCATGACGATGACAACACGGATGTGTTCACCGACCTGCTTCCGTATGCAGTCAGCACCGCAGAAGACGGTACCGAGACCGTGATCACGCTGGCAGAAGTGCTGATACCTGTGGTGGAAACCACGCTGGTGCAGCGCAAAACCTATATCAAGGATTTCTCGGAATACTTCGATATGGAGGAACCCATTACCGAAGAAGCGCTTCGTGCAAAGGCAAACAACTATGTTGAAGCAACCCCGCTCGGCATAGGAAAGCCAAGCATCACCGTTGCATTTGAACCGCTGTGGAAGCAGCCAGAATATGCAGCGGTACTGGAGCGCGTGTCCCTCTGCGACACGGTAACCGTTCGTCATTCGGTGCTGGGAATCACCGCAAAAGCCAAAGTCATCACCACCAGATATGACACACTAGCCGAAAAGTATATTTCAATTGAGTTGGGCAGTGCAAAAGCCAATCTGTTGCAAAATGTTTCGTCGGCGCAGGATGCCGCCGAGCAGGCAGCGGCAAAGGTGGATCGATTCCCAGCACTGATGAATACAGCCATCGCAGAAGCGACAGGACTGATCACAGGCCAGACAGGCGGCTATGTGGTTATCAATACGACCGACGCAGGACAGCCATACGAACTGCTGATACTGGACGCACCGTCCATTGCAGAAGCGGTCAATGTGTGGCGCTGGAATGTTGGCGGTCTGGGTTTCTCCCATAACGGCTATAACGGACCCTACGAAACCGCGATCACCGCAGACGGTCAGATCGTCGCAGACTTTATCACCAGCGGCACACTGGTAGCCAACATCATCAAAGCTGGTGTGCTGCAGTCGCAGGACGGTTCATCGTACTGGGACTTGGAAACTGGTGAGGTCGTACTTCGCGCCTATGCCACCACGGAATCGGTGCAGGAGCAAAGCGATCGTATCACGGAGATCGAGGAAAAGAAGATGTACCGACTGGTCATTTCCAGCAGCAACGGCAACATCTTCAAAAACGGATACATCTCGACCACGCTATACGCTACGGTGTACTCGTGGGATGAGAACATCACCGACACGCTGGACGATAACCAGTTTGTGTGGACGCGCGTATCCGAAGACACCGAAGCGGACGCGGTGTGGAATGCAGACCATTTTGGCGGCAGCAAATCCATTGAAATCACCTCGGAGGATGTGCATGTCCGCGCCACATTCTTCTGCGATTTGATTGATACAACCACCAGAACCAGCCTTCTCGGCTGAGAAAAGGAGCATGAAACATGAGTAAAGCACAGGGTCAATTTACGATTATTGACTATAATGACGCGTTGACGCTGACTGGCTATATCGGTTCCAGCCATGCGAAAACGCAGATGTATAACCCCGATAACGGCACATACAATCCAGACTGGTCGAAGACCAATGTGGTGTTGACGCCCAGCTTGTATGTCATCGGTACCACCACCGATCAGATCACATCCGCAAGCGTGACCTCGGTCAAGTGGTACATCGGCAGCAACACCACGGCGATTACCAGCGCGGGTAACTATGCGCTGTCTGGCACCAAGAGCCACATCCTTACCATCAAGGGCAACACGATGGCAGGCCTCCCCGGTATCGACTACCGCTGCGTAATCACCTATAAGGACGCATCCACCGGTCTTTCCATTACCCACCCTCTGACCATTTCCTTCAGCCGCGTGGTCAATGGCTCCGGCATTACCGACCTGCTCGTCACCACACCCAGCGGCAATGTGTTCAAAAACACAGAGGTCGCCAGTCTGACTGCAAAGGCAGAACTGTGGCGCGGCAGCACTGTGGACACCACCAATGTCACTTACAAATGGGCGATCATGGACAGCAGCGTCACCAGCACCACATCCTCTGGCTACGATGCCGTATTCGGCACCGGATGGCGAAAGCTGACCGATACCACTGGCATGTATACCGGAACCTCAACCTCCACCATTACGATCTATGCTGCAGCGGTGGACAGCTATGCTGTGTATAAGTGCGTTGCAACCGACTCGGATTCTGCATCCAGCACCTACAACAGCACATTTACCGATGTTGCCACCTTCATCGACAACAGCGACCCCATTCAGATCGTTATCACCAGTACCGGCGGCGATGTGTTCAAAAACGGCCAAGGCAGCACCGTGCTGACCGCAGTTTGCTATCAAGCAGGCGCAGAGATCGATAGCGAAGGCAAAGGCACCTACACTTGGACGAAATATAACAAGGATGGTGCGATCGATACCAGCTGGGGTACCAGCGGCAGCAAGACCGGCAAGACGCTTTCCGTGTCCAACACCGATGTTGATACGAAGGCAACCTTCATGTGCGTAGTCACACTGTAAGGCGGTGATCTCATGAGAGCGGTTGCGCAATTCACCATTACCAATATCTGCGATGTGGTGACATCGGAAACGCCACCCGAAAACCCGTACTACGGACAACTTTGGGTGAACACTGCAACCGTGCCTCCCGAGACAATGGTGTGGGACGGTCAAGGCTGGGTCGTACAGAATAATCTGGAAGACCTGCGCGAGACCGTCTCCACCCATACAACCCGTTTCGGTGAGTTCCAGAGCAGCGTTGACGGACTGAACAGCTATGTATCCACCATGACAGAGACGGTGGAAAAGTTGGAAGGATCCGTCAGCGGTGAGCAGGAAAAGGTACTGGAGATGCAGGCGCAGGTTTCTCAACTGCAGCATTCGGTGGAGGGACTTTCCGTCACGGTACAGGAGCAGTTTGCCGGTGGTATCAACTATATTAAAAATTCAGCGGGTCTGAACGGTATCACCGATGACTGGATTACCAGCGGAACGGTCTCAACGGACAATTCCACGGATGTTCAGAGCAATACGACTTCTGACTCCTGTTTTGTTCTTGGGGACAGTTCCACGCTGACTCAGGTCATCACAGGTGTTGTGCCCGGTTCCTACGCGATTTCCATTCGAGCGAAGAAAACAGGAGCAAATTACTCCAGCTACTTTCGCGTACAGTACAACGGCAACAAATATGCTTATCTGTTCAACCGCACAGCCACCTTTGATTGGACGGAATTCTCGGCGGTCATCGATGATGTGCAGGACGGCACGATTACCATATACGCATATAACCGTCTGGCTTCGCTCTATCTCTCCGACATCATTCTGACCGAAGGAACTTCAGTTCACAAGTGGACGCCCGCTCCGAATGAGATTTACACCACAGAGGTGAAAATTGACCGTAGGGGCATCGAAGTATCCAATGCTGACTCGCAGCAACGGACAGTAATCAGCAACACAGAATTCTCCGGCTATTACAACGAAGAAGTTATTTTCACGCTGAATAAAGATGAGACGAAAACGAAGAAAACCACGGTGAATGGCGAACTCACGGTGGGCAAAACCAAATTTGTTCCCATGGCCACCGCGTCAGATGGACTTAATATCGTAATACTCGATTAAAGGAGGTTTATAAGTATGGCGACTTTTACAAGCGCTTCGTATGAAGGGCGTTATCTACAATTAACCATTACGGAAACAGTGAATGTTGCAGCCAACACCTCCACATTATCGTGGACACTAACATCAGCCGGAGGATCTGCTGTATATTACACCGTTGACACAACTACGGTTACGATCAACGGCACAACAGTGTATGAAAAAGCAAGGACAAACTGGGAGGATAGAGTCTTTCCTGCCGCGAAGGGTTCCGTCAGCGGAACGATTACGGTCGCCCATAACAGCGATGGCACTAAAACTGTCGATGTAGGTTTCTCAACCCGCGTTTATATTTTCGGGCCACAGGAATACGGCGGCACGATGAAGCTGACGAATATTGACCGCACTGCACCGACAGTATCCTGTAGCGTTTCCGGCATTACGGCATATGGCTTCAAGATTTCAGCCTCCTCGTCCGCAACTGCGGATATTTGGCAGTACAGCACAAACGGAGGCACCAGCTGGACGCAGTTTTCTACGACGGCAGGCACCAGCGCCAGCATCACACTTTCCTCGCTTTCTCCAAATACAAGTTATTCTGTTCGTGTGAAGGCACGAAAGAAAACAAATCAGGTGTATGGTACCTCGGGTACTTCTACTGTAAAGACACTGGGCGGCGGTGTGATTAACAGCTGCCCGACAATAACGGCAGACGCAGCTACTGTATCCTTTAAGCCCAATGTTACCGTATACGACGCGTCATACAGCTACTATCTGTCCATTTGCAACGGGGCAACCGAATACCTTGCACTTGGCGCACGAACATGGACGGCAGGAACAGCAGATCGTACGATCACACTGACGCAGACGGAGCGTGCAGATCTTCTGGAGGCCATGGCATCCATCAAGTCTTTTTCTGCAACACTCAAGCTGGTGACTAAGAGCGGTACAACCCAGATTGGCAGTACGACCTCCTGCACTTGCACGATTCAGACGACGGAAGCAAATTCTGCGCCTACAATGACGGCATTCACCTATAAAGATAGTCGATCCAACACCACGGCTGTAACGGGAAATGATCAGTTGTTCATACAGGGGTATTCATATCTGTACATCACCCCGGGAACTGCAACGGCAAAGAACGGTGCATCCATTGTAAAATACGCAGCGACCTGCAACGGCGTAAGTGGTTCGAATACAACCGGCGGTGCCATCAATCTTTCAACCGTATCAAAGGCCGGTACGCTTGATGTTGTGGTCACGGCTACCGACTCTCGTGGTTACACAGTAAGCAGCAAACAGCAAATCACTGTTATCGCGTATGCAAAGCCAAAGGTTTCAGCAATCACATTGCGTCGAACCAATGACATTGAAGCAGAGATGCAGTTGGTGTTCAATGGAAGCATTTCTCCCATTACTGTGAGCGGGACGCAGAAAAACAGTCTGAAATATGTGCAGTATCGGTATAAGCTAACCAGCGAAAGCAGCTACGGCTCATATACCAGTATACTGGCATCGGTAACACAGAGCGGCACCAGCTTTTCGTTTTCTAATTTGGAACTGTGCAGTCTGGATGCGAACTCGTCTTACGATTTCCACCTGTACATCCGCGACCAGCTAAACACGCTATCGTCCCTCAGTCTGTATTTCACCATTCCGCAAGGCACACCGCTGGTAGCACTCCGCAAGAAGAAGGTCGGCATCAACACACCAACGCCCGAAGCGGCGCTGCATGTAGTTGGCGATACCATTCTGGACGGAGTGGTTACAGCAGGAGCAGTTACGGCCACATCGTTAAGCGGTACGCTCCCTGTGGCGAATGTGTCTGGCACACTTCCCATCAGCAAGGGCGGCACTGGCGCGACAACGGCAGCAGCGGCCATCACCAATATCATCAACGGTAGAACGATCGCACCGCAGGTCATCAATGTCACAGGCAGCCGATACTGGATTGACGGCATTTACGGCATCAACATGCAGAACTCCGACATTATCGGTATCAACGGCCTGTACTTTCTGGACGCGGTGGATTCGGAGGGTGAAGGCATTAATTTCTACCGCAGCAGCACCACATGGGACAGACTGTATTCCTACGCAGGAACTCTATACTACGCACCCAATGTCGCCACGAATACGCACCCCGGCACTCGGTACACCGTATATCACTCTGGCGGCGCAACCATCCCGATCAGCAAGGGTGGCACTGGTGCAACTACAGCTGCAGCAGCCAGAACAAATCTGGGCATCACCTGCACATCGCTGTACAGCGGTAGCTTGAGCAGCGGTAGCACCACATTTAACTATGGCAACTACAAAGCATACATCATCGTTGGTAACCCGACAACATCCGCCTCAAAAATGTCTATCATCGTCCCGAAGGGAATGATCACGACATCGGATGTAAGCTGGCAGATTGCGGACGAAGGGTATTTCCGTGTGTTTAAGTTAAAGTATTCCGGCACCACGGTGACTATGACCATCGGTAACGGCTACGGTTACATCACCAATGTGTACGGTATCAACTAAGGAGGGACGGCATGAAGGTATTACTGGATGAACAGGGCTACATTCAAAGCTACGCCTTAATTGGTGAAATCGTGGACGGCATCGAAATTCCAGACCCAGAGGATGTCGCCCACTTCGCAGTACACTTCGCAGCATATAAGGTGCGCGATGGGACTGCAGCATTTGACAACGAACACTTCGCACTGCAGGAGCAGGAGCGGGTCAAAGAAGATTATCGGCAGCGGCGCGAAACCGAATGCTTCTCCGTAATCAACAGAGGCCAGCTTTGGTACGAAGGAATCACCTTGCCGCAGCTTCTGGAACTGCGGTCATGGTACAAAGCGTGGCTCAATGTCACAGACACAATGGTTGTGCCGGAGAAACCGGCATGGCTCACATAAGGAATCAAGGCACCGCAAGGTGTCTTTTTTCATACTCAAAAACAAGGAGTCCTGCAAATAAAAGTCAAGCCCTAAAATGAAAAAATCAT
>DKWE01000102.1 GCA_002491565.1 Lachnospiraceae bacterium UBA7160
CCTCAATTTTTATTCAATAACAATTCGCACGAAATCACAAGAAAAATACGATCCGATACGTTCAACGCTTCAAAATCAATCGCGCAGTATTTTTGCAGCTGCTCCAGTCGATACATAATCGTGTTCCTATGGAGGAAAAGCGTTCGGGCGGTAGCCGTAACATTACAGCCGCTCATTAGGTAAGCCTTCAAACACTCCAGCAGTTCCCGTCCGTATTCCGGGGCTTGCTGCAGTGGTTGGTCCAGACCGGGATAGATAATTCCGTCAGCCTCATTGTCCCTTTCTAATACCTCTGCCACGTAGGGAAGGATGCTCTCGCGAAACGCCGCAGCTAATCCTGGCACCGCACCGGAAAGGGCGATCTGGCTTTGCATAAACGCTTGATGCAGGAGCGAAAAATCGGGAAAGAGCATACTGCTCCCGCCGCGCAGGGAATACTTCCGCAGCAACTCGTTCAAACGCTCCTTAAAGGGCATACAATCAAAATGTGACAAATCATGATCTATGACCACGATCTGTCCGTTATAGTAAAACACCAGCTTTGTGCGAAAGAGATAGGAAAAATTATAAAGCAGATCTTCCAAATCCTGCGGAGAAGCTGCTTTTGCATCCTGCTGAAACGTTAGCAGAAAGTATTTCTGCTGAATGTTCAACTGGTATTTTTTCAGATTATAAGAAATCACGCTCCGGTTTACCGATTTTCCCTTCAAAAGCTGCGACACAAACCAGGGCAGATGCACAACATTGAAATCAAACTCCGGGCTGTTTCTGATGGCCTCATTTACAAAGTCCTGCACCATACATAAGTCGGCATATTCACCACGGGTAAAGGGCGCAGTGGAGTCGGTGCATCCAATACAGCCAAACACAGAATCCTGGTAGTAAATTGGGGCAATCAGCCGGTTTAAGTGGCGGAATTCATCGTTGGAACGGAATATAAATGGTCGCTTTTCATGCAGATAGGATTTCAAAAATGCCTGCGTATCAGTCAGACCTGGCGAATAGCCGTGCTCAAGAACATATCGCCAGAGGCTGTTTTCCTCAATAAGCGTCCCGGATGCAGAGCAGTACAACAGATTCCGTTCGTTATCAAAAAGCGCGATCGGATTCTTTAGAAAACGGACAGATCGATCCATGACCTCAGCGAGAGGAGCCCGCGCGAGAATGGCGGCCTGCACTTCAGAATACCAGTGGCAGTAGGAAAAGAACACATCCTGAACCAAGCAGAAAAACCGGTACAAGTCGGTTCCTTCCGGTACAGCGGTAAATGACAAGAGGGTTGTGTTTCCGGGTTGTACCGGAAGGGGACCGTTGGAAATCAGATGTACCGGAAAGTGGAGAAATTCCCCCACCTTAGAAGAATCAATAATGTACAAAATGTTCCTGGAAAGTGTATCTCCCGACACCGGATACAGACGCGCGCACTCCAGATCTGCGGAATCCTCACCGCCGTAAAATAGATTTTCCCAGGGCATATCGACCTTTTCAAGAATACTGAACAGACTGAAAAGCATACTACTATCCTTTGTGCAGATTTGTACAATCAAACGGTATCATATTTGGAAGTATATGCCCAATGACAAAGAGTGTCAAGAGGCTTATATTAAAATCAGTGAAGAAAGCTCCCGTGACACGCAGCATATCATTTTGTTCAGGGTGAACCTGAGGAAAGGACGCGACTATGAGTATTCCAAGAAATCCCGCCATGGAGGATGCCTCCCTGCTCTTTCAAATGGCTCCAGGTGTTCTGCTCCCCTATGAATACCAGGGCGTAAAACCGGAGATCAGCGCCTATCAGGCAAGCGCTTGGATCGGCACCTCTCTGATGATTTCCCCAATCTACGATGTATACGGCCCGGATGTCATCAAGTTCTTTAATTCGATCTGCACAAACAACTTTTCCAAGTTGGGCATGACCGGCCTGCGCCACGCAGTGATCTGCAACGAAAAGGGCCAGATCCTGACGGATGGCGTTGCCATCAAGGTGGCGGAGGACCGCATCCGCACCTACTGGCTGAACCCGCCGCTGGCCTATCTGGCGGAAACCTCCGGTATGGATATCCAGGTGGAGGACATGACCGGGAAGGAATATCTCATTCAGATCGACGGAGAAAAGTCCCTGGAGATCCTGGAAGACGCTTTCCAGGCCGATCTCCACGACATCAAGTTTGCCCGTCACAGAAATCAGGAGGTAGACGGCAGGACAGTCCGCGTGATCCGTCTGGGTATGTCCGGCAATCTGGCCTATGAGATCCACGGGGATATGGCCGATTTTGCATATATTTACGACAAGGTCTGGGCAAGCGGCAAAAAATTCGGAGCACAGAAGCTGGGGCTCCATGCCTACAATCTGTTCAACCACACGGAGGCTGGTTTCCCCAATATCAACCTCCATTATCCACTCCCCTGGTTTGAATCTGGTAAGGGCCTGGCAGACTATCTTTACCAGCATCCCGCAACTGCTTATTACAATATCAAGAGAAGCCTCACAGGCAGCGTCGGCAACGACCTGGAAACACGCTTTATGACGCCGTATGACGTGGGCTGGGATTTCCTTGTGAAATTTGATCACGACTTCACCGGCAAAGA
>DKWE01000018.1 GCA_002491565.1 Lachnospiraceae bacterium UBA7160
TTGATACCCCGTTGCTTGCAGCGGGGTCTTTGATTGGTAATGTCGGTGAATAAATGAGACGGCAGCAGAAGAGATGACGGAAAGATCAGTGAGTAAATGAGACAATAGCAAGGGAGGTGTGCCGGGTATGGAACGGATCAATTTAAGCGGAGCGGACTGGTGGATGAAGGAATTTGTCGGCATGGACTGGGTTTGGAGAGATTCGGTTAAGCCGGGAACCGGAGATGTCCGATGGTGGTATCCTGCCACGGTTCCGGGATGTGTCCTCCATGATCTCTGCAGAAACGGACGGGTTCCGGACCCCTTCTTTGAACTGAATTCCAAACTGGTGGAGTGGGTCCCGGCGAGGACCTGGGTGTACCGGAAGGAGTTCGAGGTCGGCGAAAACCTTGCGGGAAAGCGTGTGGAGCTCTGCTTTGACGGCGTAGACTATGAGTGCGAGGTCTTTTTGAACGGGGAATCGCTCGGGCATCACGAGGGGATGTTTGTCCCGTTCCGGATCGATGTCAGCGGAAGACTGCGCGCCGGAGAAAAGAATCTTCTTGCCGTGGTCTTAGAGCCGGCGCCGCAGGAACAGCCGCAGGTGGGGCGCACGAGTCTGGTACACACGCACAAGTCGAGGATGACCTACTGGTGGGATTTCTGTCCGAGGATGATTCACCAGGGTATCTGGCAGGACGTTTATCTGGAGGTCAGCGGTCCGGCAGTGCTGCGCGACTTTTATCTGTACTCGGAATTTACAGCAGAAAAGACCGTTCTGGTGCATCTGGAGGCAGAGACCGAGGGCATTTCGGAGGGCTGTCTGAGAGGATGGTTCGGTGAACTTCCGTTTTGCGCGGAGCTTGTGGACGGAGGCTGTGAGACGGTGATTGCGGTCCGCGAGCCGAGGCTCTGGTGGACGAACGGAGAGGGAGAGCCGTATGAGTATGAGGTCCGGCTGGAACTTTACGAGAGAAGAGACGGGAAGGAGCGGCTTTCGGACTGCCGCACACGGAAGTTCGGGCTGCGCCGGATTGTATTTGAGCAAAATGAGGGAGCGCTGGATCCGGCAGGCTGCTTCACCCTCTGCCTGAACGGGAAGAAGCTGTACATGAAAGGCTGTAACTGGGTTCCGGCGGATGTGATGTACGGAGCGGTGACAGAAGAGAGGCTCCGCCATCTGGTCCGGCTTGCGAAGGAGGCAGGCGTGAATATTTTCCGCATCTGGGGCGGAGGTCTGATTGAGACGGACCTGTTTTACCGGATCTGTGCGGAGAACGGCATTCTCATCTGGCAGGAATTTATCCAGTCCAGTTCCGGGATTGAAAACCAGACGCCGAAGACGGAGGAATACTGCAGCCTGATGTGCCGGGAAGCAGAGCGCATCATCAAGGCGAAGCGGAATCACACGGCGCTTGCCATCTGGTGCGGAGGCAATGAGCTTCAGGATGAAGACGGAATGCCGCTGGATGATTCGGACCGGCTGCTTGGCATGCTCTCCCGGCAGGTGAAGCGATGGGATAAGGGAAGAAAGTGGCTGCCCACGTCACCGTCCGGCGGACTGTTTCTGAACAGTCTTGAGAACATAAAAAAAGCGCCGGACCGGCTGCTCGACGTACACGGACCCTGGGAGCATCAGGGGCTTTTGGGGCACTGCAGGCTGTACAATGCCGGAACCTCGCTGCTGTCTTCGGAATTTGGCGTGGAGGGAATGGCAAACCGGTATACGCTCGAGCGGTGCGTGGCGCCGGAGCACCTGCTTCCCGCAGATAAGGATAATGAAATCTATTTCCACCGGGGGGCCTGGTGGGATAATGAGCCGCTTGTTCAGAAAACATTCGGCGGGGAACTGGATGAGATCGGGAAGATCCAAAGAGCCAGCCAGTTTCTGCAGTATGAGGGGCTGAAGTATGCACTGGAGTGCAATCTGCGCAGGGCCATGCACAGCAGCGGCTCCTTCCCGTGGCAGTTTAACGAACCGTACCCGAATCTGTTCTGCACCTCTGTTGTGGACTACTACGGATTCCCGAAACCGGCGTATTACGGAATCAAGAAGGCTTACGGGGCGTATCTGGTGAGTGCGTCGTTTGACTCCCCCTCGCTTGCGGGCAGGTCGGAGCTCAGAGCGGAGATCTATGCGGGCGGGAAAGCGCCGCAGGAGGAAGGACTGCGGGTGCGGACTGAGCTGTTTGATCTGGACGGAAACCTGGTGGATGGCGTGAGCTGGGAGCTGGATGCAACTTATCTGGGGGATGAAAACGTGCACAGGCGCGTGGGTGAATATTCCTGCAGTCTGTCGGAGATTCCGACTCCGATCTGTCTGCTGCGCGTGAGGGCAGAGCTGCCGGGGAAAGTAATTGCAGAAAATGAATATTTATTTACAAAGGGCGAGGATTTTGGTGAAATTTACCGACAGAAGGAGGCCGGGGTGACAGTCCGGGCTGCCGGGGACATTCTGGAGGTGACAAATACGGGCGACAGAGCCGCGCTGTTTGTCTGCCTGACGCAGGAGGATGACGGCGGCAAAGGCTTCCTGTATCTGGAGGATAACTATTTCTCTCTGATGAAGGGAGAGAGCAGAAGTATAAGAGCAACAGGGAGATGCAGCCGTATGGCAGTACATGCGTTAAATATTTCTCATCAGATCGTAGAGGGGCCCGCGGAAGGGGATAGAATATGCAGGTCGTAGTTGGAATTGACATAGGCGGCACGAAATGTGCGGTTTCTTTTGCAAAGTATGGGGAGGACAAGCCGGAATTTCTGGACAAGGTCCGGATGGCGACAAAGACGGAGGATTTTGACGGCGCAATTTCGGATTTCATTTCCATTATCCGGGAGCGGCTTATTGCGCATCCGGACTGGAAGCTGTGTTCGATCGGAATTTCCTGCGGAGGGCCGCTGGATGCGCGAAGGGGGCTGATTCTTGCCCCGCCGAACCTGCCGAAATGGGACCGTGCGGATGTGTTCACTCCGCTGAACAGAGCCTTTGGCGTTCCTGTGATGCTGCAGAATGATGCGGATGCGTGTGCGCTCGCAGAGTGGAGCATGGGAGCCGGAAAGGGCTGCCGCAACATGATTTTTCTGACCTTTGGAACCGGAATGGGCGCCGGACTGATTCTGAATAATGAGCTTTACTCAGGGACAAACAGCCTGGCAGGGGAGGTCGGACATATCCGTCTGGCGGAGGACGGCCCGGTGGGATATGGAAAGGGCGGCTCCTTTGAGGGCTTCTGCAGCGGAGGCGGCATTGCCGATCTTGGAAGAATGCGTGCAAGGGAAGCGCTGGCGGCAGGCAATCCGCCGCTGTTCTGCCGGGATGAGACGGAACTGTGCAGGATCACGGCGAAATCTATTGCGGAGGCGATGGAGCAGGGCGATGCGCTTGCAGGCGAGATTTTTGATACGGTGGGCGAGTACCTTGGGCGGGGGCTTTCGGTTCTGATCGATATTCTGAACCCGGAACTGATCGTGATCGGCAGCATTTATGCGAGGCAGAAGGAGACGCTGGACCGGAAGATGACGGAATACGTGAAAAAAGAGGCGCTTGCGACCTCGAGACGAAGCTGCAGAATCGTGCCGGCCTCGCTCGGGGAGCAGATCGGTGATTATGCGGCGGTGTCGGTCGGGATCAAGGCATACAGGGATTTTTATCAGGAAAAGGGGGAGGAAGAATGAAGCTGTTAAACGGTATCTATCAGGTGGGAGGTCCTGGCGTGTCTCATTTTTTCGATGCGACCGCTTATCTGATCAAAGGAAAGGATGAGTATCTTCTGATTGACTGCGGGACGCCGGAGGGGTATGAGCAGATCAAGGAGAACATCCGGAAGGTGGGAGTGAACCCTGCCGAAATCACAAAAATATTGGGCACGCACGGGCATTATGACCATGTGGGGGCGGCCCACCTGTGGAAAAACGAGTTCGGGACAAAGCTTTACCTGCATGAACTGGATGCTGCGCAGGTAGAAGAAGGGGATTCTGTCCGGACCTCGGCGGCAATTCTGTACGGGACAGAGTCTGTGCCCTGTAAAGTGGATGTGTTTCTGCACGAGGGAGACCGCTACGAGGCAGAAAATCTGGTGATCGAGGTGCTGCACACACCGGGGCATACGATGGGATCGGTCAGCTTCGATGTGACAAAGGATGGATACCGGATTCTGTTTGCCGGAGACAGCGTGTGGGGCGGCTACAGTGAGAAAATCGGTTCCGATGAGGCGGCGTGGAGGGTGTCGCTCGATAAGATTACGGCGAGACATTATGATTTTTATACGTTCGGACACGTCAATACACAGCTGATCGCGGATGCGGACACGAGACTCCGGGAGGCAAAAATGGCTTTTGCGAACTATTATAATCCGTGGTTCAAAACATTTTTTGAGACATATCATTATTAGTACACCAGTGGAAGTTCTGATGGAAGATTTGACTTTCCGGTGACAAGGAGTGCGTTGTATGAAGAATAAGATTATGCTCATTACCTATTCTGACAGCTTTGGGAAAAATCTGAAGGAGCTGAAGGGAGTGCTGGACCGGTATTTTAAGAGGGAGATCGGTTCGATACATATTCTGCCGTTTTATCCGTCTTCGGGGGACCGCGGCTTTGCGCCGATTGATTACCGGAAGGTAGCGGAGGAATTTGGAGACTGGGAGGATATCCGTGCTCTGGCTTCGGAGTATGAGCTGATGTTTGATTTTATGATCAATCATCTGTCCAGGCGGTCTCCGGAATTCCAGGATTTTGTGGAGAAGCATGACGCTTCCGAGTATGCCGATATGTTCCTGCGGTTTCAGAAATTCTGGCCGGAGGGATGGCCGACGCAGGCGCAGATTGACCTGCTGAACAAGAGAAAGCCGTGTGCGCCGTGTGTGGAGATTCCGTTTGCAGACGGTACCTCGGAACCGATCTGGTGCACCTTTGATGACGAGCAGATGGATCTGAACCTGGAATCCGAGGTGACTTGGCGTTATATAGAACAGACGCTGGATTTCCTGATGAGCCAGGGCGCTTCCATGATCCGGCTGGACGCGTTTGCGTTCGCGACGAAAAAGCTGGATACTGCCTGTTTCTTTCTTGAGCCGGAAATCTGGGATATGATGGCGCGCGTCCGGAAAATCCTCGATAAGAAACAGATTCCGCTGCTTCCGGAAATTCACGACCACTACACGGTACAGCTCAAGATCGCGGAGCACGGTTATACGGTCTATGATTTTGTGCTTCCGGTGATGGTCCTGCACACACTCTATACGGCAGACAGCACGAGGCTTCGGCACTGGCTGGAAATCTGTCCGAGGGATCAGCACACGACGCTGGATACCCACGACGGCCTGGGGACCGTGGATGTCGCCGGCCTGCTCTCCGAGGAGGAGCTGAACGCGGTCATTGCGCAGACAGAGGCATACGGGGCAAATTTCAAGTGGGATTACAGCGGAGACTCGGTCGGGAAAAAGGTGGTTTATCAGATCAACTGCTCGTATTACTCTGCGGTGGGAGAGGACGACGACAGCTATCTGCTCTCGCGGGCGATTCAGTTTTTCACCCCCGGTGTCCCGCAGGTCTACTACATGGGACTTCTTGCGGGAGAAAATGACTATGAGCTGATGGAGCGGACGCAGTACAGCAGAAATATCAGCCGCCATGATTACACGGTGGAGGAGATTGACAGGCTCGTAGAGAAGCCGGTGGTGCAGAGGCTTTGCAGGCTGATGCAGTTCCGGAATGAATATCCCGTATTTGACGGGGACATGCGGGTCCTGGATGCGGAGCCTTCGATTCTGAAGGTGGAATGGAGCGCGGGGGATTTGCAGGCTTGTCTCTGCGCGGATCTGAAGACGCGGCAGTTTGCCATTTCTTATAAAGAGACAGACGGAAGTGTTTCCGTGCTTGATCTCGAGAAGGACTTCGTATGGAGCGGACAGGAACAGTAATTATTGCGCGGACGGAGTGCGTCATCCTCGGCGGCTCCGCAAACGCGCTGGAACAGGCATTGGCGCTGGCAAAGCAAAAAAAGGTTCTGATGATTGTGGGAGGGATACGTCTGGCGGAGGATATCTGTGATACCAACCGATATCAGAGGCCGGATGTGGAACTCCCTTTTCAGAGGGAACTTTTGCCCGGAGACGGGGACGAGACGCCGGATCAGTACCAGAAGCGCCTGGAGGACCTCTGTGAAAAAAGCGGGATCGAGGTGCTGTATTTTCTGCGCTATGTGGACAGCAGACCGGTCGGAGAAGAGACGCTGGTGCGCGTGGCAGGAAAGGGCGGCGTGTTCGGAATCCTCTGCGGCAGCTGTGTGGACTGCCGCGAAGTGCAGACAGAAGAGCGCTATCTGGCGATGATTACCAGAGAGGGACAAAGCGGGTATGAACTGCTGGAGGCGGCGGACGGAGGGGGTGCGCGCTGTGACCATGCGCATCGTCTGCTTTCGCTTAAGCGGGCGCTGCTGGAGAAATTGATTCAGCGCAGAGCGCAGGATCCGAAGCTGCATCCGGGAAGATTTGCGGTGAGAGGGTTCGGCAAGGCTGTTTCGGAACGGGACAGGGAGCGGGATTTGGAGCGGCGTTCGGTGAGGGATGCGGCAGACGACCTCGACTGGCGGGGGAGGAAGCCGGCAGAGAAGATGGAACGGTTTGCGGTAAAGGGGCAGAACCGTTTCGGACGCTTCACATTTTTGGAACAGAGCGCAGAGGAAGCAGCGGTGGAGGCAGCCACGGAAACGTGGGATCTTGTCGTGGCAGGCGGCGGGACGGCAGGCGTGATGGCGGCGCTTCATGCGGGAAGAAACGGTCTGCGCACGGTGCTGATCGAACCGAACTATGATCTGGGCGGGACACAGACGGTCGGCGGCGTGAGCACGTACTGGTTCGGACACCGCTTTTCGGATGTGCGGGAGATAGACGGGGAAGTGGAGCGGCTGTGCGCAGCCTGCGGTGTGCGGAAAAAGCAGGGGATCTGGAGTGAGGCCGATGATTTTCATGCCGGAATCCGCAGCTACGTATATCTGAAGCTTTGCCTGGAGGCCGGGGTGAAGATCGTGTTCGGTCAGCTCGCGCACAGCGCAGTGTGCTGCGAGGATGCAGCAGGGCGGAGAATCCAGGGGGTCGTGACCGCCGGAGATGCGGGGAATCGGGTATACTTCGGAAAGGCAGTCATTGACGCGACAGGAGACGGCGATCTTGCGGTGGCAGCAGGTGCGGCAGGCTGCTATGGAAGTGAGAGGGATCTGATTACCTACTGGGGCTCTCTGGCCCAGTATACATCGCCGGAGACCTATAAAAATAATTTTTCCTCGATGCTGTTTGCGGAGGACCCGCTGGATTATTCCAGATTTATCCGCCTGGGCCGGAAGCGTGGAGGAGAGATATTTGATCATGGAAGCTATGTGAGTATGCGGGAGAGCAGGCACATCCGCGGAGAATCTACCGTGACGCTGCGGGATCTGATCACTTACCGGACCTATCCGGACGGTCTGTACACGTGCTATTCCAATTATGATCCGAAGGGGAAGCTGGATGCCGATATGGTGTACTGCGGGGTGCTTCCGCCGCAGGTCAGTATCCAGATTCCACTGTCAGCCCTGCTGCCAGTGGATGAAGCTGGCAGGCGGATTCAGGGACTGTATGTGGCCGGAAAGGCGATTTCTGCGACACACAACGTTTTTCCGAGTATCCGGATGCAGCCGGACCTGATGCATCAGGGGGCAGTGCTGGGCGCGCTGCTGGCAAAAGCGCTGCTGTCCGGGAAGACGCCTGAGACGATGGGAGAGCAGGAGAGGCGCCGGTTTCTGCTTTCGTATACCGATGACAGCCTGACACTTCCGGAATTTACAAAGAGCGGAGCCGAATGTGCATCGCAAATCACAGACCGGGACAGAACACACTGGGTGGATGTGGAGTTTTCGTTTGAAGAGACAGGCTGCTTCCCCTCGCTGGGGCTGATGGCGGCGGCAGAAACCGACGAGCGCGAAGCTGTGCGGCGCATCCTGAGAAAGCGCCTTGCGACAGAGAAAGACCCGGAACTCCGGCAGACGCTGATCGGCTATGCACTCTGGTATGGGATGGATGACTGGACAGAGGAGCTCTGCGCGATCCTCTGCCGGAAGCTTGCGGCGCCGGGAGCGGATGCGGACTGCGCAGAGGACGGCGAAAGTGACGGGAAGTGTGTGCTTCCCGAGCGGTCCGGCTCTGTGATGTGCGCGCAGCTTCTTCCGGACCACGGGGTGATGCCGGAGGTAGTCTATCAGCTTAACCAGCTGGGGTTCAGCCGGAAAAAGGTCATTCTGGAGCCATTTGAGCTGCTTCTGGGCCTGCTGGAGCGCACCAGGCGGGATTATCTCCGTATCCAGAAGGGAACTTACCATTATATTGAGGCGTTTGTCTATGCGGCGGAGCACAGCGGACAAAAGGAATTCATTCCGATGCTGAAGCGGCTGCTGCGTCTGCCGGAGCTGCGGGACTGTGTGGACGCGGCAGAGCAGAATGACGGGATTAAAAGAAAAGATGAAACATGTCAGTACGACCAGGAAAAAGGAGAACGTGGAATACTGCATGAGAGCAGGAGCGCAGAAGCATCCGAAGGACCTCAGCATGACCGTGATGCCGTGGAGAACGGGGAGCTGATGAGAGAACGGCTGCAGATTCTTGTATTTTTACTGAACCGGACGCTTGCCATGCTCGGGGCCCCGGAGGGCTTTACGGGCCTGGCGGACCTGCTTTTGATAGAAAATATGGCGATCCGGGGAAGCGCGGTCATGACACTTCGGAGGCTGACCGGAGAGGACCGGGGTGTCAGCCGGGAGGGCTGGCTTTCCGTATTTGCGCAGGGGGTACTACAGCCGGTGACGCAGACGGCCAGAACGGATAAAACATCAGGGGCAGATAAAAATAAAATCTGGTGACAGGGAGGAAGCGGCGGATGGAAAAGAAATTGTTGTATATGATTGGAAATTCCCATATTGATCCGGTCTGGTTCTGGAACTGGGAGGAAGGGATGCAGGAGGTAAAGGCGACGTATGCATCGGCTCTGGAGCGGATGAAGGAATTTGATGATTTCAAATTCACCTCCACCTCCACTGCATTTTTTGAGTGGATCGAGCACCTGCTTCCGGAAATGTTTGAGGAAATCAAAAAGCGGGTGGCGGAGGGCCGCTGGGAGATCACGGGCGGCTGGTTCATCGAGCCGGACTGTGCGCTGCCGTGCGGGGAATCCTTTGTCAGACAGAGCCTGTACGGGCAGCGGTATCTGAAAAGCAGGTTTGGAAAAATCTGTAAAATCGGGTCGAACGTGGACAGCTTTGGGCACAATCATGTGCTGCCGCAGATTCTGAAAAAGAGCGGGATGGACGCATACGTGTTCATGCGCCCGAGGCTGGATACGCCGGTATTCCGGTGGGAGAGCGAGGATGGGAGCCAGGTCAACGCGATCTCTCTTCCGGCGGAGTATACGACATGGTTTCACGACCCGACCGTAAAAAATATTCAGAATACACTGGAGCGGACGAAGGGATACGACAGGATGGTCTGCTGCTACGGCGTCGGGAATCACGGAGGCGGGCCGACCATTGAAAATATCCGCAGTATTTTGAAGCTTCAGGAGGAATGGGAAGATACCGAACTGAGATTTTCAAGCTATACGGAGTTTCTGGCGGATT
Organism: Lachnospiraceae bacterium UBA7160; assembly: GCA_002491565.1. GTDB lineage: Bacteria > Bacillota > Clostridia > Lachnospirales > Lachnospiraceae > Choladousia. The sequence goes on from DKWE01000018.1 coordinate 9,624, forward strand.
CGGACTTTGCGCAGTTTCCGGTGATAAAGGGAGTCTTTGAAAAGGTGAATGAAGGCTGCTATTCGATTGACTCTGCATTCAAGCAGAGACACCGGCTCGCGGAGCAGAGACTGATGGACGCGGACCGGCTGATGAGCATGGTGCGCGGGGTGCACGGCCTGATGATGAGACAGACGGAGGAGATCGAGCGTCTCTGGAAGGTGGTTCTGTTTAATGAGTTTCATGATACGCTGGGCGGCACCACGATTCCATCTGCGAGGGAAGAGGGCCTGATGCAGCTTGGAGGAGTCTGCGCCAGAGCAGGAGAGATCAAGGCGCTGGCGATCCAGCAGCTCGTCAATGGGTTTGATACGAGAGGCGAGGGCTTTCCGCTGTACCTGTTCCATACGGGCAGCACGGCCTGGGAGGATTACGTGGAGGTGGAGCTGGAATGGTTTTGCCAGAGTCCGCTGAAGCTTCTGGATTTGGACGGAACGGAAATTCCGTACCAGAGAATCCATACGGATGCGAAGGTGCGGCATACGACGCTGGGCGGAAGAAGACGGTTTGTCTTCCGGGCCTCCATCCCGCCATACGGGTTTGTTCAGTACCGTGTCGTTAAGGAGGAACCGTCGCTTGCCGTGAATCCGCAGATGGAAATTCAGAATCGTGACTGTAGCAAGCTGGAAAATCCGTATCTTCTGGCCCGGTTTGATACAGAGACAGGAGCGCTCTGCTCGCTCGTGGATAAGCAGACCGGCTATGACGCACTGCAGGGAGCTTCTTCCTGGCGGCTGTATCTGGATGAGAGAGATGCATGGGGCGGACTGCAGGGAAGGAGATACGAGGACCGGAATGCGGATTTTCGCCTGGAGTCGATCGAAAAAGTGGAGAGCGGAACGATCCGGGAGGTGATCCGGGTGAGACTTTCCTGTGAGGATACCAGGATAGAGCAGCTGTATTATCTGGGCGCGGAAGAAAAAGAGCTGAGGGTGGAAAACCGGGTGTGCTTCAATCACCGGTGGAGCCTTCTGAAGCTGGCATATCCCACCGGAAGCGAGGCAGTACATACGAGGGCGGAGAGTGCCTATGGGACTCTTTACCGCAAAATTGAAGATACGGCAGAATACTATATGCATCGTTTCCTGGACGCAAGCGATGCATCCGGCCGCGGACTTGCGATCGCGAACGACAGTAAATACGCATTTAACATGACGGACGGCCGGGTGCAGATTACCGCGGCGAGAAGTGCGATCTATGCACAGGGCAGCAGCCCGGACTGGTACAACGAGGCGGAAACGTATCAATATACCGACATCGGCCCGCAGACCTTCTGGCTGGTGCTGAAGCCGCACGGCGCTGCACTGGCGGCACATGAGCTGTACGATCTTGCAGATAAAATCAACGGAGGTCCGGAATATCTTGCGGACAGCGCCCATCCGGCGGCCGGAGGGGCGGAGGTATCGGACGAGAGGAGCGGTACTCCTCTGCATGAGGAAGCGCCAGAGCAGCGGCGCTGTTCGCTGCTCCATGCGGAGGCGCCGAATGTGCGGGTGATGATGGTGAAGAAGGCGGAGGACGATGACGGCTATATTCTGAGGCTGCTGGAAACGGACGGCGAGGACACCCGGACCGGGCTTGGGTTCCTCGGAAAAAGGCAGAGCATCCAGATCGGCCATCACGAGATAGCGACGTATCATGTTTCTTCGGACGGGGCATCATGGGAAAAGGTAAATCTGATTGAGTGGAAAGAAGAGGAGCAGGACAGATGAAGAAAGAGAAAAAACTGTATATGATCGGCAATGCGCATCTGGATCCGGTATGGCTGTGGCAGTGGCAGGAGGGCTGGCAGGAAATCAAGGCGACGTTCCGCTCTGCGCTGGACCGCATGAAGGAGTACGAGGATTTCATTTTTACCTGCAGTGCAGCCGCTTATTATGAGTGGATTGAGGAAAGTGAACCGGAGATGTTCGCGGAGATCCAGGAGCGGGTCAAAGAAGGGCGGTGGGTCCTTGCGGGCGGCTGGTGGATTCAGCCGGACTGCAATGCGCCGCAAGGAGAATCCTACGTCCGTCAGGGGCTGTATGGGCAGCGCTATTTTCTGGAAAAATTCGGGTGTACAGCAAAGACAGGCTACAACGTGGACAGCTTTGGACACAATGGGATGCTTCCGCAGATTCTGAAAAAATCAGGCATGGATCACTACGTATTCATGCGTCCGGGCCGGCACGAAAAGGGGTTGGAAGCTGAGACGTTTACCTGGCAGTCGGCGGACGGCTCTTCGGTGACGGCTTTCCGGATTCCGTTTGAGTACTGCACCTGGCCGGAGGAGATCCGGGAGCATGTGAAGCGCTGCGCAGGGGAGATCAAGGACGGCAGCGGCAGTCTTATGTGTTTTTACGGAGTGGGAAATCACGGCGGAGGGCCGACGAAGAAAAATATTGAGAGCATTCACCAGATGCAGCAGGAGGAAGAACTGCCGGAGCTGATTCTGGCGGGACCGGATGCGTTTTTTGAGGATGTGAAAAAGAGCGGGAGGGCGCTGCCGGTGGTAAATGGCGGGCTGTTTCATCATTCCAGCGGCTGCTACAGTGCGCATTCCGGGGTGAAAAGGGACAACCGCAGAGCGGAGAACCGTCTGCAGGAGGCGGAAGCGTTTTCGGTGATGGCAGAGCTTCTCTCGAATGGGAACTATCCGCAGGAAAAGCTCACAGAGGCATGGAAACAGGTGCTGTTCAACCAGTTCCATGACATTATGGCGGGAACCTGCATTGAGCCGGCCTACGAGGATGCGAGAGAGAGCTACGGGGCTGCCCTGCACACGGCGGCAGTGGCGCTAAACGCGGCTGTCCAGGCTCTGTCGTGGCATATCGATATTCCGGCGGAGGAAGGGATGAAGCCTCTGGTCGTATTCAATCCGAACGCGTTTGCGGTAAAGAGCGAGGTGGAGATGGAGTCCGCCTGCCTGAAGCCGGGCGTGGTGCTTCTGGATGAGGCGGATCAGGAAATTCCGTTCCAGACAGTGCAGTCGGCAGCTTCGTGCAATGGAAGAACGAGGATTGTCTTTGTGGCAGACCTGCCGTCGCTTGGATGGCGCACCTACCGCTTTGCGGTCCGGAACAGCCAGAAGGTATTCCAGCCGGTGGTTTCCGATCAGACAAGCGCAGAAAACCAGTGGTTCCGGATTGTGTTCGATGAAGCGACCGGGTACATCCGCTCTTTTGTAAAAAAGAATGACGGGACGGAATACTTCTGCGCACCGGCAGCTGTACCGGTGGTGATCGAAGACAAGAGTGATACCTGGTCACACGGAGTGCGGATTTTTGATAAAAAAATCGGAGAATTCCGGGCGGTCCGTGTAAGGCGCGTGGAGTGCGGCCCGGTCAAGGCGGTCATCCGCGTGATCAGCGAATATGGAAACTCACGGATCACGCAGGACTTCTCTGTTTATCAGGAGCTGGATTATGTCTCGGTGAAGACTACGGTGGACTGGCATGAAAAACAGGCGATGCTGAAGCTGCAGTTTCCGGTGAATCTGAATTATCTGCGCTGTACGTATGAGATTCCCTACGGGGTTTCGAAAATCGAGCCGGACGGAGAGGAGTATCCGATGCAGAATTTTATCGATCTGGAGGGAACCAATCCGGGCCTGGCGACAGCGGTCAACGGACTTTCCATCCTGAACGACGGCAAATTCAGCGCAAGCACAGCCGGGAAAACCGCTTCTCTGACCGTACTGAGAAGCCCGATCTATGCGCATCATGAGCCGTATGTCCCGGATGAAAATCTGGAGTATGTCTATATGGATCAGGGAGTGCAGACCTTTACCTACGGGCTTTATCCCCATGACGGAAGCTGGGAGGAAGCTGCGACGGTGCCAAGAAGCAGGCAGCTGAATCATAAACCGGTGGCATTGTTTGAGACGTATCATAAGGGGGAATTGAAGCAGAACGGCTCCTTCCTCCAGGTATCGGAGGCAAACGTGGTGCTTTCTGTTATGAAGTGTGCCGAGGACGGGAGCGGCGATTTGATTCTGCGGCTGTATGAAACGGCGGGAAGACACTGTGATGCAGAAGTAGCGATTCCGGCAGTCGGGCGCAGGCTGGAGCTGACCTTCGGGCCGTTCGAGCTGAAGACCGTGCGTGTGCCAAAGGATGCGGCAAAGCCGGCATTTGAGACGAATCTGCTGGAGCTGTGAGAGGCTGCCGGGCAGTATGGGCTTTCTTGCTTGCGGGTACGACGGGGCATAAATTGTAACGGGAGGAAGGACAGATGAAGAAATTAGCGATCATTCATACAACGCCGGTCACGATTCCGGTGATGAAGGAGCTGGTGGAGGAGCGGACGAATCAGGTGGAGCTGATCAATCTGCTGGATGACAGCATGCTGCCGGAAATCAACCAGGCCGGGCATATGACCGTGTGTGTAGAGGAGCGTCTGGAGCATATGATCCGGATGGCAGAGCAGGCGGGGGCGGATGCAGTGCTCTCTGCGTGCTCTTCCATTGGAGGCGCTGTGGAGGAAGCAGGCAGGAAGACTGCGCTTCCAGTGTATCGGATCGACGGGCCAATGGCGGAGGCAGCCTCAGCTTTTCAGAAAATCGGCGTCGCGGCAACGCTGCGTTCGACGATTGAGCCGACGACAGAGCTGATTTTGCGCAGGGCGCACGAAAAAGGAAGGGAGCCGGAGGTTACAAGTCTGGTAATTGAAGGGGCAGGCGCGCTGCTTGCCGCCGGGCAGGGAGAAGCCTATGACGCACTGGTTCAGGAAAAGCTTGGGCAGCTCGCCGCGGAAAATGAAGTGGTGGTGCTGGCACAGGCATCGATGGCGAGAGCAGTCGCAGGGCTTTCCGGGGAAGCAAGAAGGAGGTTCCTGACCAGCCCGGCAAGCGGGATCGAGGCAGTACTGGCGTTACTGCTTGCGGCGGAGTAATCGTTCCTGTAGACAGTATACGGGATTCTTGTTTCATCTGGTTCGAATGTTGTTCAATACAGTGGGAGGACAGAACATTGAATTATGCGGTAGGGCTTGATATCGGAACGACACATATCAAGGCATGTCTGACGGATCAGACGGGGGCGATTCTGGCTGTCTCAGAGACAGATAACCGGCAGGAGGAGACGGAGCAGTTCGGGAGATGTTTTCGCGCGGAGGCGCTGTTTGAAAAGGCAGTATTCTGTATCCGGAACGTGATCGGGCAGGCTGGCAAAATTCCGGAGGCAATCGGGATTACCAGCATGGCGGAGTCAGGGGTCTTTCTCGACCGGGACGGGAAGGCGCTGCTCCCGGTGATTTCCTGGAGTGAAGCAGGGGACGCCTGTCCGCTTCCGCCCGGTCTTTGCGGGGAAGAATTTTACCAGAGAACCGGGTTGCTCTGGCATCCCAAGTACACGGTAAGCCGGATCCTCTGCCTGAGAGAAAAATTTCCGGAGTTGTACGGGAAAATTGACAGCGTTCTGTCCGTGGCAGATTATATTCTGTACCGCCTGTGCGGGAAAAAATGTACGGATGAGTCGTTGGCGTGCCGGACCGGAATGTATGATATCGTCCGGCAGAGCTGGTGGACCAGGATGACAGATTTCGCAGGGATGACAGGGAAGCTTCCGGAGGTGCTGCGGGGGGATGAGGGCTGGCCGGTTCTCGCGGAGGACGCATATGAGCTGCTGGGACTAAGAGAGAGAGGCGCCGGGCGGTCCGCTGAGGCGAAGGTATTTCCGGAGAGCAGCGTAAAAACGGCTGAAACAATAGAGAGATTATGTGAGAAGACCGCCGAGGTGAAAGTATTTCCGGAGAGCAGTTCAGCGTCGTCTGGGGGAATGGAGCGATTTTGGAAAAGAACTTCGGAGCAGTCAGGCATGGCGCAAGAAATCCGGGTGCGGGTCTGCGGGCATGACCATCTGTGCGCGGCGGTCGGGGCAGGCGTGCAGGGCAGCGAAGTATTTCACTCGATGGGGACCTCAGAGGTCTACATCGGATGGCTGGACGGGTCCGGCCGGAACGATGCATTTTACGAGAAGGGCATTCAGCAGGGGCGCTTCGGGGGGCGACGCTACTGGATCTGCAATATGCCCTCCTCCGGTGCATCGGTCGAATGGTTCCGGATGCTGCTTTCCACGGACGAAAAAATCACGTATGAAGCGTTAATGGCTGAGAAGGGACAGATCCCGTCTCCGGTATCCTATCTGCCGTTTGTGAACGGGACAGGGACACACCGGATGCAGCAGGGCATGCAAACCGGCGCAGTTTTGGGGCTTAAGGGAAATACCGGGCGCGGGGATATCCTGCAGGGCATCTATGAGGGAATCGCAATGGAGAGCCGTTATATTCTCGGGCAGCTTGCGGCAGTTGGGATAGACACGAGGCAGCTGATTGTGGTAGGCGGAGGAAGCAAAAACCGCTGGCTCATGCAGGCAAAAGCGGATGTGACAGGCAGCACCTTCCTCTGCTGCAGGACAGTGCAGGCTGCGGCGGCGGGAGCAGCGGCTCTGGCGGGAGGCTTTACGGTGGACGGCCGGGAGCTTGCATACCGGGCGGAGGCGAGGGCGGAATATGAGGCGGCCTACCGTGAAAAATATGAGAAGTATCGGAACTTATGCAGAGTATTATGCGGAGAGTAAAAGAAGAAGGGTGGAGGACACGATGAAATTAGTACCTGTTGTGGAAATGCTGAAAAAGGCGGAAAAGGGCGGTTACGGGATTGGCTCTTTTTCTGCGAGAAATACCTATCTGATCGAGACGGTGCTCCGGGCAGCAGAAAATACGAAATCGCCGGTGATCGTGCAGATTTCTGCAAATGAATTCCGCTGGTTTTCGGTAACGCCGAAGGAATTTGCGGATCGTTTCTATGCGGTTGCAGATCGGTATGATGTGGAAGCAGTGCTTCATCTGGACCACACAAAAGACTTTGCGACGATTCAGGATGCCATTGCTGCCGGATTTACGTCTGTCATGATCGATGCGTCCCAGAGGGAATTTGAGGAAAATATCCGTATCACAAAGGAAGTGGTGGATTTTGCTCATGCAAAGGGTGTGGCGGTAGAGGCTGAGCTCGGAAAGATCGGCGCGACTGATAAAATAGAAGTGGATACGGATGAGAGTCTCTATACGGATCCTGCGGAGGCGGAAGAATTTGTCAGAAGGACAGGGGTAGATACGCTTGCCGTATCGATTGGGACGGCGCATGGTGTTTATCCCGTGAAAAACCCGCAGATTGATCTGAAGCGCCTGGAAGAGATCAGGAGCCGGGTTTCGATTCCGCTGGTGCTGCACGGAGGCTCCGGGCTTCCGGCAGAGACAGTGAAGAAGGCAATTGCAGCGGCGGGCGGCGGAGTCAGCAAGATCAATATCGCCACAGATCTGGAGCTGGCCTTCCTGGGTTCACTGAACTGTGAGCGCAAATCCAACGCGGAAATCTGGAACATGGATCCGGCTGCGCTGGAAAAAGCGGCGGGGGAAGTGCAGAAGGTAGTGGAAGATAAGATCCGGAATTTCGTGTGCAGCGCCGGGCGCACAGAGTGAGACAGGTCGGGGTACTGTTTATCCAGAAACTGCGTAAGGCACAAGGGGACTGAGTATCAGTGACGCACGCTGGCACAAGCTGGGGCATTATCGGGCAAAGCCTGCGTAGTCTGATGGAAAATCAGGCAGAATATCATGTAATCAGCGCACGGTATGCGTCTGAGTGAACTGCAGAGGATAAGGGAGCAGATATGAGAAAAAGAATTGGTGTGGTCGCAGATGATGTGACCGGGGCAAATGATATCGGAATCATGTTTCAGAAAGGCGGCTATCGGTCAGCTGTTTTTCCGCTGAGCCTGCTTCCTCTGTGCAGCATTGCGGAGGAAGCGGAAGGACTGGATGTCATTATCATCGATACAGACAGCCGTTTTGACACACCCGGGATAGCCAGAGAGAAGGTCCGGCGGGCGACAGAGCTGCTGGAAACACTGCCGTGCGACGTATATTTTAATAAAACGTGTTCTGTGTTCCGCGGAAATATCGGGGCAGAGTTTGATGAGATGCAGGATGTGCTGGGGGTTGGCTGCTGTATGGTGGTTCTGGGTTTTCCGGCAAACGGCAGAACGACTGTGGACGGAATTCACTATGTATATGGGAAAAAGCTGGAGGAGTCCCAGTTCCGCAATGACCCGATCCATCCCATGACCATATCGTCACTGGAGGAGATTCTGCACAGACAGTCAGACCGGAGCGTGCGGCATATCACCTGGAGGGATCTCGACCGCGGAGCCGCCTGGGTAAAGGCCAGAAAGGATGAATTAAAGATACAGTGCGCCTATCTGATCTTTGATATCAGGGATCAGAGGGATCTTCGGATCGTTGCACAGGCCATCGCGGATGAGCGCTGTATCTGCGGAAGCTCTGCGATTGGCGAGGAGCTTCCGGCAGCTTATGAACAAAAGGAAGAAGAACAGGTACTGATTCTGGCGGGAAGCCTGACGCAGCAGAGCCTGGCGCAGATTGCATATATGAAGCAGCAGAACTGCCCGGCATGGGAATTCCCGGCGGACTGCATTTATGATGAAACAAAGCGGCAGGAAACAATTGCGGGGCTCACCGGAGAGATGGCGGAGGCTTTGACGAAAAACAGGATCTGCCTGCTTCATTCCTCGAATCAGGCGGAGTCAGTGAAGCAGACCAAGGAGTGCGGGAAAGCGCTTGGCCTGACGGATGAGGAGATTGGAAAGCGCATTTCCGAGACCATGTGTACGATTGTGAGAGCAGTTCTGGAGCGAAGTGGCTGCCGGAGGCTGATTGTGGCAGGAGGAGACACATCGGCGGCGGCTGTCGCGGAGCTTGAGATTTACAGAATGAATATCAGACAGGAGATTGAGCCGGGGGTTCCGGCGATGACTGCGAAAACAGTTCTGGGCGATATGAGGCTGGTGCTGAAATCAGGAAGCTTTGGAAGCGATGCATTTCTGGAGCGGGCGGCATCTGCCGTCCGGAGGGAGGACGCAGGACAGTGGATGCGCGAACGGTAACTGTGAGGATACCGGACAGATACAGAAGAAGGAGGAGGAAAGCATGGATCATTTGAGTCGGCTGATCGAGAGATATCCGGCGCTGGAAGAGATAAAGGAAGATATCAGGCGGGCGTATGAGCTGCTGGAGGAATGCTTTGAGGCCGGAGGAAAGATGCTTGTCTGTGGAAACGGCGGGAGTGCAGCGGATTCAGACCACATCGTGGGGGAGCTGATGAAAGGCTTTTACAAGCAGCGCAGGCTGCCGGAGGAGGAGCGGACAAAGTATGCGGACCTTGGCGACCGGCTGCAGGGAGCGCTCCCGGCCATTGCGCTGACGCAGCATCAGGCGCTGTCTACTGCTTATCTGAACGATGTGGACCCGGAGCTGGTATTTGCGCAGCAGGTGTACGGCTACGGGAAGAGCGGAGATGTATTTTTCGGGCTTAGCACGTCAGGAAATTCAGAAAATGTGGTGGCGGCGGCGAAAGTAGCCGGGGCAAAAAATATGCGTGTGGTGACGATGACGGGGCGCGACGGCGGAAGGCTGAAGGCGCTCAGCGATGTCAGTCTGGTGGTTCCTGCACAGGTGACGGCGGATATTCAGGAGTATCACCTGCCGATTTATCATACGCTTTGCGCGATGCTGGAGGAGCACTTTTTCTGAAAAAACAGAAGCAGGAGCGAGGAATGCTTCAGGGATAGAACTGGAAAAAGAAGTGCGCGAGGGTTTCGGGAATAGAATTGGAAAAAGAAATGCGCGAGGGCTTCGGGAATAGAATTGGAAAAAGAAATGCGCGAGGCTTTGGTGAAGAAATAATTCGATAGGAGGAATGGAGATGTTTGCGGAAAAACAGCGTGCGGAACTTTGCAAAATTGCCCGGATGCTCTATGAGCAGGGGCTGGTGAGCGGAACGGCAGGGAATCTCAGCGTGCGTCTGGACGAGAAAACTATGCTGATTACACCTTCGGGTGTCCATAAGGGGATGCTTGCGCCGGAGGATCTGATCGTACAAAATTTCGATCTGACCGTGGTATCCGGGACACGCAAGCCTACGAAGGAAGCGGCGATGCACAGCAAGATCTATGAGCTGCGCCCGGATATCGAAGCGGTGCTGCATACCCACCCGGCAGCGGCGACTGCGTTTGCGGTGTGCGGGGAGGTGCTTCCCGCGAACTGCCTTGTGGAAGTGGATTCCGTGATCGGGAGCATGGGGCTGGCGGGCTACGCTCCTGCCGGTTCCCGGGAGCTGGTTCTTGAAATAGAGCGGGTCGTACCGGAGCATGATGTGATTTTCCTGCAGAACCATGGCCTGATCACCTGCGGAAAAAATCTGATGAGCGCGTTTTGCAAGATGGAGTCTGTGGAAAATGCCGCGAAGACGCTCTTTATGGCAGAACGGATGGGAAGAGTGCAATTTTTTAGGGACTAAAAATGTTGTTTGACGCGTATGGACGTAGCCCGTAAATAGGTCCAAAGGCTTGACTTCCCGCAGAATGCTCTTTCCCAGACTCACTTACAAACCCTGAAAAACTGAAGAATACGTTTAAGACTGTCAAAAAGTCAAAAATCACATCAAATACGATTAAAAAATATCTTGATTATTTTGAAGATTCTTTCCTGATTCCTTTAGAAAGATTGTCGTAACAAAGGACGTGGTTCCTGCTCCTTACGATGAAAACGGTAGTCTGACTTTGAATATTTATGATTTTTTACTCGACCCGGCAAGCATGAAAAAATAATAGAGATAAGAGTTTCTAAATTTTATATGAAATTGTGGGCTGCGGCGTTGACATTTTCTGGGTTCGGCGGTAGAGTGTTAGCAGAAACGCGGCAGGCGGGCAGCTGCGGGCGCGTGGGGACGTGTGGACGGCTGGCCTATGCCGGAGAATGAGGTGGATAAGGATGAGAAGAAAACTGGAGGAGTTCATGCAGGGAAGGTACGGGGCGGATCAGTTCTCCCGCTTTTTGCTGGGGGCGTGCCTGGTGCTGCTTTTGCTGAACATGTTTACGGGGCTTCCCCTGATTTATCTGATGGCGCTGGCGTTGCTGGTGTACAGCTATTTCCGGATGTTCTCGCGCAACATCTACAAGCGCAGCGAGGAGAACCGGAAGTATATGGAGAAGACGGATGGGATTCGCCGTTCGTTTGACCGGATGAGACGGCGGGCTGCGCAGAGCAAGGACTACCATATCTACAAATGTCCGTCCTGCGGTCAGAAGATCCGCATTCCGCGCGGCAAAGGGAAGATCGAAATTACCTGCCCCAACTGCAGGAACAAGTTCCAGAAAAGAAGCTGATTGCGATGTTTGGATATATATATGTCAATGAACAGGAACTGAAGCTGAAGGAATATACGGCATACCGCAGTTTTTACTGCGGTTTATGCCGTAATTTGCATCAAAGGTATGGACGGGTTGCGCAGATGATGTTAAACTATGATCTGACGTTTCTCGCGATTTTGCTGACAGGACTGTACGAGCTGGATACGGAGGATACAAAGCGCCGCTGCCTGCCGCATCCGGTCCGAAAGCATCGGTCGGTGCAGAATGAGGCGGTTTCCTATGCGGCGGATATGACGGTACTGTTGTCGTACCAGAAGATGGCAGATAACTGGAAGGATGAGCACAATCCGGGCGGCTGGGCGGCTGCTGCGCTGCTTCGGAAGGATTATGAGCGGCTGAAAGAGCAGTACCCGCGTCAGAGCAGCGCAATTGAGGAGAATATCCGGCTGCTTGCGGAGGCGGAGAAGAATAGAAGCAAGGACATCGACTATGTGTCGGGGCTGACCGGGCGGTTTCTGGCGGAGATTTTTGTCTGGAAGGATGACATCTGGCAGGAGAGTCTGCGCGAGATGGGGTTCTTTCTGGGCAAATTTGTTTATCTGATGGATGCGCTGGAGGATTTGCCGAAGGACCGCAAGAAGAACAATTACAACCTGTTTACGGACTGCGGCGATGTCTGGAGCGAGACGGAGGAGCCAAAGTACCGGGAAATGCTGACCGGGATGCTTGCGGAGGCGGCGCGCAGCTTTGAGCGTCTTCCGATTCTGGAGCATGCCGGGATTTTGCGGAATGTGTTGTACTCCGGCGTCTGGAGCCGGTATGTGCTGGTGCGCGATGCGTCCAGAAAGCATACAGGAGGAATTTTGGGAGACTATTATGAAAAATCCATATGATATTCTGGGAGTACCGCCGGGAGCGTCGGAGGACGAGATCAAGAAGGCGTACCGCAGACTGAGCCGGAAGTACCATCCGGATGCCAATATCAACAATCCGAATAAGGCGGAGGCGGAGGAGAAGTTTAAAGAGATCCAGCAGGCCTACCAGCAGATTATGAGGGAGAAGGAAAATGGCGGCGCGTACGGAAGCGGCGGCAGTTACGGAAACGGCGGCAGTTATGGCGGCGGCAGCTACGGAAACGGCGGAAACTATGGCGGAGGCGGCTACGGCGGGTTCGGAGGTTTCGGTGGCTTTGGCGGCTACGGCGGAGGCCGGCAGGACAGCCAGAATGCGTGGTCTGAGGAGGATGTGCGGATGCAGGCAGCGGAAAATTATATCCGCAACCGCGCGTTTGAGGAGGCGCTTCATGTGCTTTCCGAGATTCGCTCACGTACCGCACACTGGTATTACCTGAGCGCGCTTGCGAATTCCGGGCAGGGCAACAATGTGATTGCGAAGGAGCATGCACAGCGTGCGGTTTCGATGGCTCCGGACAATGCATCCTACCGCCAGCTGGTACGGCAGATGGAAAACGGCGGCCAGTGGTATCAGACGATGGGAGAGAGCTACGGTAATCCGTTTGAAGGAGGCGGAGACTGGTGTATGCGGCTCTGCATGCTGAATATGTTCTGCAGCTGCTGCTGCGGAGGGAGGGCGATGCCGATTTTCTGCTGCTGAGCATGATTTATAACCGTGACAGACGCGAAGCGGCTGGTCTGCGGCTTGTATTTACAGCTTGCGGGAGACCGCAGGCTGCTGCAACAGAGGGAGGAATTTTGAAATGAGTGACTATCAGATTGAGACAAAATGTATCCACTCCGGCTGGAATCCAAAATCGGGTGAGCCGAGACAGCTGCCGGTTTATCAGAGCACGACGTTCAAATATGATACGTCGGAGGAGATGGGCAAGCTGTTCGACCTGGAGGCGGACGGATATTTCTATACACGGCTGCAGAATCCGACGAATGACGCGGTAGCGGCAAAGATTGCGGACCTGGAGGGGGGCGTTGCGGCGACTCTGACCTCCTCCGGACAGGCGGCGAATTTTTACGCAGTGTTCAATATCTGTGAGGCGGGCGACCATGTGATCTGTGCATCCGCGATCTACGGCGGGACATTCAACCTGCTCGGGGTGACGCTTAAAAAGCTTGGGATTGCATGCACGTTTATCAATGTGGATGACGATGCGGAGACGCTTGCAAAAGCATTCCGCCCGAATACAAAGGCGGTGCTTGCAGAGACAATCTCCAATCCGGCGCTGGTCGTGCTGGACATCGAGAAGCTCGCGGCGCTTGCGCATGCGCACGGCGTACCGCTGATTGTGGATAATACATTTGCGACTCCGGTCAACTGCAGGCCGTTTGAGTGGGGTGCGGATATTGTAACGCACTCGACGACAAAATATATGGATGGGCATGCGACGCAGGTCGGCGGTGCAATTGTGGACAGTGGCAACTTTGACTGGGAGGCATATGGAGACAAGTACCATGGCCTGACGACACCGGATGAGTCGTATCACGGAATTACGTATACGAAGCGGTTCGGGAAGAAGGCGTATATTACAAAAGCAGTTTCGCAGCTGATGCGGGACCTCGGCTCGATTCCGTCCCCGATGAATTGCTTCCTGCTGAATCTCGGACTGGAGACGCTGCCGCTGCGGGTAGAGCGGCACTGCTACAATGCGCAGAAGGTCGCGGAGTATCTGGATGCGCATGAGAAGGTTGCGCATGTGAATTTTGCAGGACTTCCGAACGATAAGTACCATGAGCTGGCGAAGAAATACATGCCGAAGGGGACCTGCGGTGTGATTTCCTTTGAACTGAAGGGCGGCAGAGCGGCTGCGGTCCGGTTCATGGATTCCCTGAGACTGGCGTCGATCGTGACACATGTGGCGGATGCGAAGACCTGTGTGCTTCATCCGGCGAGCCATACGCATCGCCAGATGAATGATGAGCAGCTCGCAGCAGCGGGCGTATCGCCGGGGCTGATCCGTCTGTCGGTCGGTATCGAGCATGCAGACGATATCATTGCAGATCTCGCGCAAGCGTTGGAGAAGGCCTGAGTAGCAGGTACTGGCTCAGCGTGCAGGATAGCGCAGGGAGTTCATCAAAAAGCAGCGTTGATATCCGGAATTCAGTCCGGATGCAACGCTGCTTTTATGTATGATGGTGTATTGTCTGCGCTGCAGCCCTCTGTATAGAGGATGGCTGTAAAGCGGCGTGACAATGCCTGCCCTGAAAGGAACGGCAGACGGTTATCTCTTTTTGAGATCCGATGCGCAGTGCGGACACTTGACGGCATCGATGTGAATCTCAGACTTGCAGTACGGGCAGATCTTTGTGACAGGTGCTGCCGCGGGAGCTGGCTTGTGCAGCTTGTTGAGTCCCTTGATTGCCATGAAAATGACAAATGCGGTCAGCAGGAACTGGACAATGATCTGGATAAAATTACCGTAGGCGATGACAGAAGTCGCAGCCCTTGCTTCTTCCAGAGTTGCGTACTTATTGCCGTCAAGCGTGATCATCAGGTTTGTGAAGTCTACCTTGCCTGTGACCAGCGTGACAACCGGCATCACGATATCGTTGACCAGCGAATTTACGATTCCGCTGAACGCGCCGCCGATGATGACACCGACTGCCATGTCAACGACATTGCCGCGCATGATAAAGTCCTTGAATTCTTTCATCATGTTTCCCATGAGCCCTTTTTCTCCTTTCCTGTTCGTATACCGTTTTGCGGGCGCGAAGCGGTACCAAAAGTGCCGCGCCGCTGCGATGCACCGGCACAGCAAATAATGAATAATTATAGCATGATTTTTGTAAAAAAGCTACGAGGATTCACGATTTTCCCAGGGTTTTTTCTCAGGCGAGGTTACGGTTCAGGCGGCTCACTTTACGAGCTTGCAACGAAAATTTCCAGTGGCTGAACTGTGCTGTCCTGTGGTATACTGTTAGTATTGCGCAGGCATGGATTCAGAAGTACACGAGGGTGAGAGGAGGAGATGCGGATGCGGTTTATGCATGTTGCGGATGTGCACCTGGGGGCGGCGCCGGACCGGGGTTATCCATGGGCGAAGGACCGGGGACAGGAGCTCTGGGAGAGTTTTCGGCGATGCATCGCGGCGGCGAATGAAAAGAAAGTAGATCTGCTGCTGATCGCGGGGGATCTCTTCCACAGACAGCCGGAGGTAAAGGAATTGAATGAGATCAATTACCTGTTCTCCACACTGGAACGAACAGCGGTCGTACTGGCTGCAGGGGATGCGGATTATCTGCAGCCGTCCTCGCCGTATGCGGAGTATCCATGGAATGAAAATGTAATCGGACTGTTTTCCCCGCAGCTGGAGCGGGTGCGCCTGCCGGATCTAAAGGTCGAGATCTATGGGATGAGCTACTATCGGAGTGAGCTTCCGGAACCGGTATTCGACGGGCTCCGGGCCGAAAAGAGTGAGTATTTCCGGATTTTGCTGGCACACGGAGGGGATACAGATCATATCCCTCTGGATAAAGAGGAGCTGCTGGCATCCGGGTTTGACTATATCGCGCTGGGGCACGTGCACAGGCCGCAGGTCTATATCCAGGGGCTCGCAATGTATGCGGGCGCACTGGAACCGGTATCGAGTGAGGATACCGGACCGCATGGCTATATTCTCGGCGATGTGCACCGGAAAAGGATCAAGCTGTCCTTTGTGGAGATGGCCGGGCGGCAGTACCGGCAGGAAGAAATTGAGGTGACGGAGTGGGATACGCAGTATTCCCTGCGCCAGAAAATTTCAGAGAGGATCCGGCAGTGCGGCACACAGCATATGTACCGGGTGATACTGGCAGGGCAGCGGCATCCGCAGTTCCGGCCAGTGGTGGAGGAGTATTTGAAGTGCGGGCGCGTGCTGGAGGTAGCAGACCGGACCGTGCCGGCATTTCATCTGGAAGAGCTTAGGCGGCAGTACCGGGATGGGCTGATCGGTCGGCTGATCGAATCCTTTGGGGAGGATGGCCCGAAGGATCTGATCGAGGAGAAGGCGCTGCGGTATGGGCTGGAGGCACTTTTGTATCCGGAGGATGGCCATGGACCGTAACGAAAAGATAGCGGGAAACTGCAGGAGGTGAGATACGCAGTGGAAATTTTGGAGCTGGAGCTGCAGCATTATGGAAAGTTTGAAAATCACCGGATGGCGCTGAAGCCGGGGGTAAATATCATTTACGGCGGAAATGAATCCGGAAAGTCAACGATCCATTCCTTTGTCCGTGCGATGCTGTTTGGCATGGACCGGGGGCAGGGTGAGACCGTGCGGCGCGGGGAATACCAGCTGCGAAAGCCGTGGGATGCGCCTTCTGATTTTTCAGGAAGCATGACCGTGCGTGAAAATGGATGCGTATACCGGATCGAGCGCAATTTTGACAGCCGTGCGGCAGAGCTTACCGTCTGGAATGTGACCAGGGACTGCCAGGAGGAGGAGCCGGAGGGCGTACTTGCCGGGCTGCTGGGCGGCATTGGAGAGGCAGCGTTTGTGAATACAGTGTTTCTCGCCCAGTCGAAAGTGGAGACAGACGGGGCGCTGGTGGAAGAACTGCGGCGCTGTATTGCGAATGGCAAGGGCGGGATCGATGCGCAGATTGATGTGACAGCGGCGCTGCAGGGTCTGCGCAAGAAAAAGCGGAGAGCAGAGAGGAAAAAGCAGGAGGAAGAAGCGCTTTTGGAGAGCCAGATCCGTGAGAAGCAGCGGGATGCGGATTATCTGCGTCGAGAGATGGATGTGCTGACAAGAGAGCTGGATCAGCTGCGCTGTCCGGAGTTGGAAGAAGATCAGGAGAATGGAGGAGATTCCAGGCAACCTGCAGTGTTTGGCGGTACGCTGCTGCAGATGCTGTTGCTGCTTGCCGGGCTGCTTGCGCTGAGCGGGGCGGTGGCGCTTACACAGCTTCTGTTCCGGATTATCCTTGGGGTGGCGGGAGTGCTGTTTCTCGGCCTGCTGTACCCGGTACGCCGCTATCTTGTGTATGATGGCGCGGAGGAAAACCGCGCATATCTGGAGTGGACGGAAGAAGACCGCAGGCAGGCGGCGTATTTGGAGGAGGAAATCGTCAGGTGTCAGGAGGCATACCGGAAGCTGCAGGTGGAGCTGGAGCAGCTTTGCCGCAGCCAGGTGCGCGCGGAGTCGGTGGAGACAGAGATCGCGGCTTTGAATCTTGCGATTGACCGGATCTGTGAGCTGTCAGTAGGCATCTCCGGTGAGACAGAGGAGGGGCTTGCAAGCTGTGCCTCCCGGATTCTGAAGCAGATCACCTGCGGACGGTATGACCGGATTGTGATGGATGAGACAGGGGAAATCCGAATCCATACGCCTGACCGCGTATTGTCACTGGAGCAGGCAGGAAGCGGCACGCTGCAGCAGATTTATTTCGCAGTCCGTGTCGCGGCGGGAGAAATGCTCGGCAAAGGGAGCCTGCTGCCGCTCATTCTGGATGAACCCTTTGCGCTCTATGATGACAAGCGGCTGGAAGCAGTCCTCGGCTGGCTTCACCAGAGCGGCAGACAGGTGCTGCTGTTTACCTGCCAAAAGCGTGAGCGTACGATTATGAACCGGGTAGTAGAGGGAAAGGAACAGTAACCAGACGAATCACACGGAAGGCTTTTCAAGTGTGCGGCAATAGCACAGGCGCAGCGGAGCGCTGCGCATCCGGGGGACGAGTAGTTTGCGTCGGTCGAAGCGGGGACCCATCCACTGTCCCGCGAGGTGTTTTCGTGCGAATGCACGAAAATCCCGTTTTTTGACCTGTGCAATCGGTATCTGAATAGTATGGAAGCAGGAGGGATTAGTATGAGAATCGGGTGTCATTTATCATCCTCCAGGGGATTTCTGGCAATGGGAAAGGAAGCGGTGTCGATTGGGGCGGACACCTTTCAGTTTTTTACGAGAAATCCGCGGGGGAGTAAGGCGAAGTCGCTGGACGAGAAGGATGTGGAGGCATATCGCGGCTATGCTGCGGAGCATGGAATTGGTGTGATCGTTGCGCACGCGCCCTATACCTTAAACCCCTGCTCTGCAGATCCGAGGGTGCGGGAATTTGCGCAGCTGACGCTGGCAGACGACCTGAAGCGGATGGAGCATCTGCCGGGCAATCTCTACAATTTTCATCCTGGGAGTCATGTAGGGCAGGGCGTAGAACGCGGAATTGAGCTGATTGCAGACCTGCTCAATGAGATTCTGACAGAAGAGCAGCATACTACGGTTCTGCTGGAGACGATGGCGGGAAAGGGGAGCGAGGTTGGCAGCCATTTTGAAGAGCTTGCCGCTATTCTGGAGCGTGTAACTCTGCGGGAGAACATGGGGGTCTGCCTGGATACGTGTCATATTTACGATGCAGGATACGATATTGTGCAGGATCTGGACGGAGTGCTCGAAGAATTTGACCGTGTGATCGGACTCAAATGGCTGCGTGCCGTTCACGTCAACGACAGCAAAAATCCGATCGGCAGCCACAAGGACCGCCACGAAAAGATCGGAGAAGGAAATATCGGGTATGAGGCGCTTTGGCGTCTGGTTCACCACCCGGCGCTTGCGCAGCTTCCCTTCTGCCTGGAGACACCGAATGAGCTGGACGGCTACGCGGAGGAGATCCGGCGCCTGCGGCAGCCGGTATTATAGTTCCTGTTGCGGTTCAGCCAGCCACTGTCCAGAGAAGGATGTTCGGAACACCGGAACGGTGACTGGCTGACGGGATGAAAGGATTAGAAATTCGATCACTGGAATACGCGGTGCAGTTGTACCGGCGTAATCATGGATTCAGCTGTTTGCTTCTCTGCTTCGCAAGAAAATGATTGATCCGGTCAGCCGGATTCAGCAGCTCACTGATAGAGCCGTCATGGTTCAGGGTATCAATCACCAGTGCGATATATTTGCTCAGGTCACATCCGGTGTAGTACGGCTTTTTCAGAAGTTCCGGCGTCTGATAGACGAGATTCGTCGTCAGCATTGCATAGAAAAGCCCATCTTCATACGCGCGGTCAAACTTCTCGAGACCATTTGTAAACAGACCAAATGTTGAGCAGATGAAAATTCTTCCTGCCTTTCGCTTCTTCAGCTCTTCTGCGACATCCAACATGCTGTCCCCGGAAGAAATCATATCGTCGATGATAACGACGTCCTTTCCGCTGACATCGGAACCAAGGAATTCGTGGGCAACAATCGGATTGTGCCCATTTACAATGTGCGCGTAGTCGCGCCGCTTATAGAACATTCCCATATCAACGCCAAGGATATTTGCCATATAGATCGCCCGGCTGGCGGCACCCTCGTCCGGGCTGATGATCATCAGATGCTCTGCGTCCGTTTTCAGGTCAGGAGCTGCGCGGAACAGTCCCTTGATGAACTGGTAGACCGGCTGAATTGTCTCAAAGCCATGCAGCGGGATCGCATTTTGAACACGCGGGTCATGGGCATCAAAGGTAATGATATTGTCCACACCCATTTTCACGAGCTCCTGCAGTGCCAGTGCACAGTCGAGAGACTCACGGCCATTGCGCTTATGCTGGCGGCTTTCATAGAGGAACGGCATAATGACATTGATCCGGCGGGCCTTGCCTCCAACTGCGGCAATGATACGCTTCAGATCCTGGAAGTGATCATCCGGCGACATATGATTCTCGACACCGCATAATTTGTAGGTCAGGCTGTAATTGCACACATCCACCAGCAGGTAGAGGTCATCTCCGCGAACAGAATCATGAATCATACCTTTTGCCTCACCGGAACCGAACCGGGGCACGCTTGCATTGATCAGATAGGTGTCTCGCGCGTAGGTGCGCAGCTGCGGGCTGTCGCGGTGCTCATGCTCCCGCTCTTTCCGCCATTCTACGATGTGGGCGTCAATTTTTTTGCCGAGTGTCTTGCAGCTGTCAAGGGCGATGATTCCGAGCTCTCCTACCGGAATTGTTTCAACATTGCGCTCATAACCAGACTGGAAGTCCATAGCTTATCCTCCGTTGTAAAGTTATAATGAATAATCATCAAGCTGTAATTATTTTACCATAAATCTATATACGGTCAAGACTTTCGGGAAGATATTTTTTTCTGAATCCGGATATCGTCCCCGATCAGCCGCAGCATAGTATAACAGCTGGAAATGCGGGAAAAGCTGCGCTCAGAGTAAGTGTCCATAAAGGTCGCAAGCGAGAGATTCGTTGAGATCAGCGTGCTTCTGCGGCGCAGGATCCGCTCGTTCAGCACAAGAAACAGCTGCGAGGATACGAAGGAATTGACCAGCTCCGTTCCAAGATCATCGATAATCAGCAGATCGCATTCAAAAATGTGTTGCTCCAGCTCGCTCTGTGCATCGGCATCGATGCGTCCGAATTGTGAGTTCGCGAACAGCTCAAAGAGGCGGAACGCGGAAAAATAGATCACGGAATGGGTGCTCTCGATCAGTTCCTTCGCGACGCAGTGCGAGAGAAAGGTTTTTCCAAGTCCGGTATCACCGTAGAGAAACAGGTTCTCAAAGGAATGGTCGAAGTCACGCACAAAGCGCAGACACTCATCCTTTGCGCGCCGTGCCATCTGGCGTGCAGTCAGACCGGTGACAGGGTCCGTTTTCTGGTCGGAATAATAAGCAAGCGAGAAAACGGAAAAATTCTCATCCTTCAGAGCTTCTCGCAGGTTGGACTGCATATAAAGCAGATCAATGATCGCCTGCCGGAAGCAGTGGCATTTTTCCGTGCCAATATAGCCGGTATCCTGACAGTCCGGGCAGCGGTAGGAGGGCTCGAGATAATCCGCAGGGTATCCGGCGCTCTCAAGCAGCTCCGTTCTGCGCGCGGAAAGGGAGGCAATCGTCTGCTTTAGCTGGCTGATTGAGGAGCGGTCTTCTTCCTGCAGCTGTATGCCGCGGGAGGCGCGTTCTTCGGCAGCCGGCGGCGCAGCGTGAAGGGGCAACTTTCTCCCTGACAGCTGTTTGCTGTAAGAGGAGCGGCCTGTGTTGGGAACAGGCGTATTCCCGGCAAGCTGGTCGGCAAGAAGCCTGCGTGCGCAGGCGGTGCTTGCAGCGGCGATCCGGGCGTCAATCTCAGAAAATTCCGGAAAACGCCCGTAGATCTCCTCGGTACGCCGGGCGAGCTCCTGATGATTCTTCGCCTGCTGGCGCTGATAATCACGCATGATGATGTTGTACTGTGAATTGGTCAGTCCCATGGCTGTTCCTCCTCCGGGTAAAAAGGGCTGTGCATCATTCACTCATAGATATCATGGGTGGACACCCCTATAGTTCGGTGATGCTGATTAACGAAATGACACGATGCTGGGATCAAAAGATACCAGACAGATTGTTCCGCACTTCAGGTGACTAGACACTGCATGATGTTTGCTTGTCAGACGGCAGGATATTGCATAATGGTCCGTATGCCAGTCAGCGGGATATTGCATAATGGTTCGCGTGTCAGTTAGCGGGATATCACAAAATGATCCGTGTGCCAGTCAGCAGGATATCACATAATGGTCCGCGTGCCAGTCAGCAGGATATCACATAATGGTCCGTGTGTCAGTTAGCGGGATATTGCGTAATGCTTCATGTGTCAGGAACCGCCGAGCAGCTTGCGCTCCAGCTCGCTGTAATCGTAATCGCGCTGCGAGAAGTTGTTAAAACGGTTTCCCGTTGCGCGCGGCTGATTGGTATCCGGCTTCGATGCGCTGTTGCGGCGCTGCTGGCGGTCTGAGCGCTGCTGGTCTATTTTTTTGACATCCTCCAGCGAAGTGACATGGCTATCGTACCATTTCTTCAGGATCTTGTCTGCATAGGCAAAGCTGGGCTGATGAATCTGCCCGATGGTGCGGCTGCAGGCTTCCACTACGATTTCCAACGGCATTTTGTACTCGTCAAACCACCGTGACATCAGCTCGGTTTCGGATTTGCCGGGGCTGCGGCCCTTGATGCCGAAGGTATTGAGCACAATGTAATAATTCTTGTTGTAGAGGCTGGACTCCTGCTTAGCCTGTGCGACGGTCGAAATCCCGGCTTCCGCCCAGGAGAGCGCAACGCGCCGCATGTAATGACGGCTGAAAGCTTTTTTGGAGAGACAGTACTCGAGCAGGTAGTCGATCAGGTCCGCAGAGAAATGCAGCGTGTCATAGTAATAGAGAAAATCCGTCTGCTCCGAGGAGGTCAGAGGACGCTGAAGGTATTGCTCTGCAACAAAAAACAGCTGTCGGATCTCCTGCTGTTCACACAGCTCCTCCATGCGCTCCTTGCTGATGGCAGGAGCGGTCTGTGCCTCTGGCCTTTCAGAGAATGCCAGGTGTTCTGCAGCGCCGGCTCCTGAATATCCGGGAGCAGTTCCGTTCATGCCGCGGCTTCCTGCGAGTGTCTGCGGCTTATAGGCGCCTGTGTCTGAACCTGGTATGCCCTTAGGCTGCAGCCCGCCGTTATTTGCGGTGGGAAAGCGATCGGCCCGGCCAGGAACACTGCTGGCATTCGGGCCGGAAAAGCTGTTGGGCTGGTCGGAGATTCCGCTGGTATTTTCGGAAGGGTAGCCGCCCGCCCGCCCGGAAACACCGCTGGCATTTGCGGCCGGATAGCTGTCAGCCCGGCCAGGAATACCGCTGGCATTTGGGGCGGTGCTGCCGCCCGCCCGCCCGGGGACATCACCTGCATTTGCGGCAGAATATCGGTTGGTTCGGCCGGGATGCTGTGTTGTGGCAGCTGACAGAAGCGCATCCGTCTCCGTCAGGTCGGAGAAGGTAATGGACTGAAGTTCTCCCTGCCGGTTTCCTTTCAGGTGAATTAGTTCCTGTTTTTCCCAGTAGAGCAGCGCGCGCTGCACATCCTTTTCCGTGAGGTCCAGCACGTCCGCGATTGCGGAGAGTGTGAGCTCCCGGTCTGTGTCCGCGCAGCGCAGAAGATAAAGATATACCTTGACAAATTCTCCGTTTGCCTGTGGCATATACTGGTCAATGAATGCGTTCTTCACGACTGTCACGCCTTCCGGAGTATCCGTGTAGATTTTCATGTCCTCGATTCCCCCAATAGTATGATCCCGGTGTTTTCAATAGGTAGAGTATAGCATATCCGGACGAAAAAGAGAACAGGAAATATGAATAAGGCTTGCTCGAAGACTTAAAGAGATCTCCGCAGCTGTCGCAGCCAGCCAGCGGCATGTGCCAATGCAGATGCTGCACAAACAATACCCGGTAAAAATCCTGCCGGAATCCAGGATGCAGCAGGAAAAACTGTAACATACCATGTGGATAACCTTGCGTATATCCGGTCTTCCCTTCCACATCCGATCCACTCGAATGCCTGTGTATCGTGTGGATAATGTGGATAACTGGTTGACAATAATACGGGAAATGTGAAAAAAAGCGTGAGAAAACCGGAACTGTGTCAAAAAATTATGTAAACCAGATATCCACAGGTTATTTCTTGAGATTGTGCAGAAAAAATGTGCATAACCATGTGGATAATGTGGATAACTTTTGCAGAACCATTTGACAACCAGCGGCTCAATCTGGTAAGCTTGAGTTGCAATGATTGCTTTATAGAAAAGAGATTTGTGCATGGGGAGTGCAGTCTGTTAGATAGTCGGCGGTGTGGCTGCGCGGAAGGGAGTATACTGGATTATGGGAATTTATCTGAACGTTGGGAATGCCGGATTTGCTGCGGCGGTGAGAGGAACTTATATTGATAAAACAGGCTTGATTTCTTTCATCAATCGCACGCTTGGGACGATTGATAAGCTGACCTGCGTGAGCAGACCACGCCGCTTTGGAAAATCTCTTGCAGCAAAGATGTTGTGTGCCTATTATGATAAGAGCTGTGATTCGCGCGCCCTGTTTGAAGGATTGAGTGTAGCAGAAGATCCGTCGTTTGAAAGCTATCTCAATAAGTTTGATGTAATATATCTGGACATCACCTGGTTTGTTTCAAGTATAAAAGATACCAGAATGATCGTGACGGCGCTGCAGCAGAAAGTGATGGAAGAGGTGAGAAATGCCTATCCGGAGGCAAAGCAGGAATCTACGCTGGCGGAAACACTTGCGGCTGTCCATGCGCTGACGGGGAATAAATTTATTATTATTATCGATGAGTGGGATGCGCTTTTCCGTGAAGCGAAAGACAATATTGATTTGCAGGAAGAGTATATCAGGTTTCTTCGGGGGCTATTTAAAAATAGCGGGATTACAGATAAAATAGTGGAAGCTGCTTATATGACAGGCATTCTTCCAATCAAGAAGTATGGCACACAGTCTGCGGTGTCCGACTTCCGGGAGTATACGATGACACAGCCGGAACCGCTGGAGCAGTTTGTGGGTTTTACAGAGCCGGAAGTACGTGCTCTTTGTGCGGATTCCGGCCTTGCCTTTGAGGAAGTACAGAGATGGTATGACGGTTATGTACTCGGAAATAATACGCATATTTACAACCCAAGGTCGGTAATGGAGGCGACAACACGCAAGCGGATCGGAAACTACTGGACACAGTCAGAGACGTACGAGTCGCTGAAGCTCTACATTGAACTAAATGAGGACGGATTAAAGGAAGCGATTGTGCAAATGCTGGGCGGCGCACACGTTCGGATCGATGTAGCTACGTTCCAGAATGATATGAAAACCATCAAAAGCAAAGATGATGTCCTCACACTGCTGGTTCATCTTGGATATCTTGCCTATGATATCGACGAAAGATCCGTGTATATTCCAAATGAAGAAGTGAGGGAAGAATTTGTCCGTGCAGTGACTACGGGCAGGCATACGGAAATTGCCAGACTGATTAAGAATTCTGATCAGTTGCTGGAAGCGACGCTGAATATGGACGAAGAAGCTGTGGCGGCGGCAATCGAAGAAGCACACACGGCAGGTACTGCGCCAATCTTCTATAACAATGAGCAGGCACTTAGAAGTGTGATTCGGGTCGCTTATCTTAGCTGCGTGGATGAGTATCTGAGAATTGACGAGCTGCCGTCCGGCCGCGGATATGCAGACGTCGTATTCTTTCCGAAAAGAGCATCCGCAATGCCGCTGCTGTTGATTGAGCTGAAATGGAATAAGACAGACAGAGGCGCAATCGGACAGATTAAGAACAACTCTTATCCGCAGGCGTTGAAGGATTACGGCGGAGAGATTCTTATGGTCGGAATCAACTATGATCCGAAGAGCAAAAACCATACCTGTAAGATAGAAGAGTACAGGAAGTAAAGATGAGCCAGCTGGGAAGGACAACTTTCAGAAGACCTGCGCAGCTGCCTGCCCAAAATCCTACTGAAAGTTATAGTTCAGCCGACTCGGATGCTAAAAATCCTGCTGGAACCCAGGTATTTGTAAAGACTTACTTTACGAGCTTGCAACCCTCTGGACATACTTCAGCTGCACCTTGAAAATTTAGCGAATTAGCCTGAAAGGTACTGTAACGGAGTGTTGGCAACTCATAACAGACAGGCTCACTTCCCGAGCAGGTGCTCCCCGATCCGGTAGACATCTCCGGCCCCCATGGTGATGGCGAGGTCTCCGGGCTCCAGGTGTTCGAGCAGGAAAGTCTCGATCTCATCAAAGGTCGGGAAGTAGCAGGCATCCTTGCCGAGCGCCGTAAGCTTCGCACGCAGATCATCGGAGCTGATGCCAAGATTATCTGTCTCCCGCGCAGGGTAGATGGATGCAAGCACAATATGGTCCGCGCAGGAGAGTGCCTGTGCAAACTCGTCCATCAGTGCCTTTGTCCGCGTATAGGTGTGCGGCTGGAAAATACACCACACACGGCGGCAGGGAAGCTTCTTCGCGGTCTGCAGAGTCGCCTGGATTTCCGTCGGATGATGCGCGTAGTCATCCACAATTGTCACACCGCCGAGCTCGCCCTTCTTCTGGAAACGGCGGTCGGTACCGTGAAAGCCGGCGAGTCCCTTTGCCATGACCTCTGCGGGAATGCCGAGTACATCTCCTGCGGCCAGAGCGGCAACGGCATTTACTACATTGTGCTCCCCTGGGACAGACAGCTCGAACTGCCCAAGCGTCTCACCGTCTTTTACGATGGCAAAGCTTCCGCACCCCGCCGCGTCATAGGTGATCTCTGCTGCCTGATAGGTTCCTTCTGCGATGCCGAATGTCACAATGCGGCAGGTCAGACCTTCGGTCACGTAGTCCAGATGCGGAATCCCTGCGTGCACGACGAGACATCCATCTTCAGGAAGCCGCTCGGCAAACAGCCGGAACGAGTGCCGGATATCATCGAGATCCTTGAAAAAGTCCAGATGATCCGCGTCAATATTCAAAATAATTGACAGCTTTGGGTACAGAGAGAGGAAGCTGTTCGTGTATTCACATGCCTCTGTGATAAAATGTTCGGAATGTCCGACCCGCACATTCCCGCCGATTGAGGGGAGAATCCCGCCGACAGAAATGGTCGGATCCATGTCTGCCTCCATCAGAATGTGGGAGAGCATCGAGGTCGTGGTCGTTTTGCCGTGCGTTCCGGATACCGCGATCGGCATCGCGTAGTTTGTCATAATTTCTCCGAGCAGCTCCGCGCGGGTCAACATCGGAAGACCCTTCGCCTTTGCTGCGGCAAATTCCGGATTGTCCGGATGAATAGCGGCGGTATAGACAACTGCGTCAATCCCGTCCTCCAGGTTTGAAGCGCTCTGAGGCGTCCGGATGCGTGCTCCGAGCCCCTCCAGCCATTCGGTCAGGCTGGACCGTTTCGCGTCCGACCCAGTCACCGTAAAGCCTCTTCCCAGCAGCACCGCCGCCAGCCCGCTCATGCTGATCCCGCCGATCCCGATAAAATGAAGGTGTACCGGCTTGTTGTAATCTATCTGATACATACGTAAACTTCCTTTCTGACTGTTGCTATGTAAGATTGTAATGTTGCCGAAGCGCCAATGCCCGTGATAGACGTGCACGGCGGAGCTTCGAAAAAATGCAGAGCATTTGCACTCAATAAGATATCAGCAGATGAATTAGCGTGTTCCTTTCATTATACACGTTTTCTATGAAAATGCCAACCCATGAGTTATATTTGAAATGCGCCGAAAACATTTTTCAAACACGCTCCAGAGAAGTATGTCCATTTGCCTCTGTCTCCTCCAGGAAGACATTTTCGGGGCGAATACCCTCGAAAATAGTCAAAATGACCAAAATTCAGGCGAGAAATGCGTGGACAGCAAGCACAAATAAACACCTGACAATAGTACAGCTTTGCCTTTTCTATAAAAAACAGGGAAATAGCTTTGAAAAAACTGTAAAAAATGTTCACTTATCACGAAACATGTGCTATAATAATATGAAATACAGAAACAAGAGGTGAATACTGTGGTAAAGAAAGAAATGATCGCCATGCTTCTGGCGGGAGGCCAGGGCAGCAGACTCGGTGTGCTGACCTCGAAAGTAGCCAAGCCCGCAGTCGCATTTGGCGGAAAATACAGAATCATTGATTTCCCACTGAGTAACTGCATCAATTCAGGGATCGACACAGTCGGTGTGCTGACGCAGTATCAGCCCCTCCGGCTGAATACCCATATCGGGATCGGGATATCATGGGACCTGGACCGCAACGTAGGCGGGGTGACAGTGCTTCCGCCCTACGAAAAGGTAGGGAAGACAGAGTGGTATACCGGTACAGCGAATGCAATTTATCAGAATCTTGCCTATATGGAGAACTATCATCCGGACTATGTGCTGATTCTCTCGGGAGATCATATCTATAAGATGGATTATGAGATCATGCTTGACTTTCACAAGGCACATAATGCGGATGTCAGCATCGCCGTGATGCCGGTGCCGCAGGAGGAGGCGAGCCGCTTTGGCATCGTGGTGACAGATGGCAATGGCCGGATCACCGAATTTCAGGAGAAGCCGGCCGAGCCGAAGAGCAATCTCGCGTCCATGGGGATCTACATTTTCTCGTGGAATGCGCTGAAGGAAGCGCTCCTAGCACTCTCCGAGCAGAGCAATTGCGACTTCGGCAAGCATGTCATCCCGTACTGTCATGAGAAGGGCGAGACACTTGTCGCTTATGAGTACAATGGCTACTGGAAGGACGTCGGGACGCTTGGCTCCTACTGGCAGGCAAACATGGAGCTGATCGACATCATTCCGGAGTTCAATTTATACGAAGAGTTCTGGAAGATTTATACAAAGAATGACATCCTGCCGCCGCAGTATCTTTCTGCGGATGCAGTTCTGGACCGCTGTCTGATCGGCGACGGCACTGAGATTTATGGGGAAGTGCACAGTTCTATCATCGGCTGCGGCGTAATTATTGAGCCTGGTGCGGTTGTCCGCGATTCCATCATCATGCAGAACGTGGTCATCCGGGCAGGCGCGGTCGTCAATCGTGCTATCATCGCGGAGAATGCGGTGATCGGGGAGCGCTCACAGCTCGGGGTCGGTGAGGAAGTACCGAACCGGGTGAAGCCTTCTGTCTATGCATTTGGACTGGCCGTCGTCGGAGAAAATGCGGTGATTCCGCCTGATGTTAAAATAGGAAAGAATACCGCAGTGACAGGCGAGACCGTGCCGGAGGATTATCCGGGCGGCTATCTGGCGAGCGGGGAGACATTGGATAAGGCAGGTGATATGGCATGAGAGCGGTAGGTATGATTCTTGCGGGCGGCAACAGCTACCGAATGAAGGAGCTGTCAAGAAAGCGGGCAATTGCCGCTATGCCGATTGCCGGAAGCTTCCGGGCAATCGATTTCTCGTTGAGCAGCATGTCAAATTCCGGTATCCAGAAGGTGGCCGTGCTCACACAGTATAATTCCAGATCCTTAAATCAGCATCTGAGCTCCTCCAAATGGTGGGACTTCGGGAGAAAACAGGGAGGACTTTTCGTATTCCCCCCGATGGTGACTTCAGATAATGATTTTTGGTATAGAGGGACGGCGGATGCGATCCACCAGAACCTCGATTTCCTGAAGGAAAGTCATGAACCGTATGTTGTGATTGCATCCGGCGACGGGGTGTACAAGCTGGATTACGCGAAGGTACTGGAGTACCATATCGATAAGAAAGCGGACATTACCGTGGTGTGCAAGGAGCTTCCGGGCGACGAGGATGCGACCCGGTTCGGTGTTCTGCATCTCAATGAGGACAACCGGATCGTACAGTTTGACGAGAAGCCGATGGCTGCTTCCTCAAACATCATATCATGCGGGATTTATGTCATCCGCAGGAGGCAGCTGATCGAACTGATCGAAACATCGATTGAGGAGGGGAGACATGATTTTGTAAAAGACGTCCTGATTCGTTACAAGGATGTCAGACGCATCTACGGGTATAAGCTGGACAGTTACTGGAACAACATTGCGTCCGTAGATTCTTATTACAAGACAAACATGGATTTTCTCAAAAAGGAGATCCGCGACTACTTTTTCCGGGAGTACCCGGACGTACATTCCAAGGTAGATGACAATCCGCCCGCGAAGTACAATCCGGGATGCCAGGTGAAGAACAGCCTGGTAGCGAACGGCTCTATCATCAACGGATACGTGGAAAATTCAGTCATTTTTAAGAAGGTATTTGTCGGAAACAACTGTGTCATCAAGAATTCGATTGTCCTGAACGACGTATATCTTGGGGACAATGTGTACCTTGAAAATTGTATCGTGGAGAGCCGTGATACGATCAGTGCAAACACCCGTTATGTAGGTGAGGGCGGCGTGCGGATTATCACTGACTCTACTGAGAGGTACATAGTCTAGTACAACGTTCGTCAGATAGCTAGACTGGGCAGCGCTGAGGTTTTTGACCCGTGCAATCATCGGGAAAGCAGGTAAGCGACTTGGGATAGTTATTTACGTAATGTTGTACAGGTTCTATTGCGGCTGCCTGCGGGCAGCAGCGCCGGGTTGTGGAAAAGGATCTGTGTAAAAGGGGGAATTACAACAGCACATAAGACTCCGGTATCTGCGGAGCCATAGCGCGGATACCTAATTTTTCAGAATCACGGGGGATACATGTATGACGATAACCGACGTAAGAGTAAGGAAAGTTGCACAGGATGGGAGGATGAAAGCGGTCGTTTCCATTACGCTTGATAATGAATTTGTGGTACACGACATTAAGGTCATTGAGGGAGAAAAGGGGCTGTTTATCGCGATGCCGAGCAGAAAGACTGCCGACGGCGCCTACCGCGATATCGCTCATCCGCTCAATACAGAGACACGCGAACGCATTCAGAGCATCATTCTGGATGAATATGAGAAAGCAGCTTCCCTTCCGGAGGAGTAATAAGATTCGAATCTGGCGCCCGGCAGCAGAGATACAGAGCCGGAACTATGGCGGATATAGGATCAGCATCTTGGGTAAGGCATAACATAAACTCCGTAGAAAACAAAGCAAGAGCCTGTCACAGCAAGTGGCGGGCTCTTGTTTTCTCCCGGTTTGTTATCATTCAGTCACAGTGTGGAACAATCCATTTGGTATTGGCTTGTTCTAATGCTTTATCGGGTTGGAACGCATTCTGCAGCACCGATTTTTCAATTTTATAGCAAATCCTTCCGCTGTGTCAACATAACGCAGAGCTGCGTCAGCAAACCATACAGGACACAGCAAACTGCGGCTATCCCAAATCCCCTTATGAGAGTCAGCCAGCCAAGAAATCGTCCGACAAGATCGGGAAGGTGTTCCATCAGGGCAGCTGTCCCGAAGAAAAAGGCAAAGCTGGGGACCATCCGCATGAGCTGCATCACCTGGGCGTTTTCCGAGCGAAAGAAGGTAAGGAGCATATTCTGCACCACGATCAGCAGTAGAGTGATGCCAAAGAGGACGGGGTAGAGAGCAACCGGACCAAGTCCCAGCTCCGGCCGGAGCAGTCCGGAAACAAGGAGTGCGCAGCAGCCCAGAAAAGTGGCCACGAGCTCTGCGAGAAAGCCATACAGAAAGTGGCCCCGGAGATCATCACCCGGATGGCAGGGGAGCATCTGCAGGAAGCCGCATTCCTCGCGGGTTTCCGTAGCGAAGGGGAGTGCGGAGGCAATGATGCCCGCGAACTGGCAGTAAGTGATAGCCATGGTGGGCCCTCCATCGTTAGAGAAGGAGAGCATACACACTGCGAGCACCGGGAAAAGCAGGAGCCAGCTAAAGGAGCGGGTTTTCAACAGGTCGATTTTTGCAAACTTGAGCATATACATGAAATTCACCTCATTTTCTGGATCATGTGAAACATAATCTGGTCAATGGACGGACGGTCAGTGACCAGCTCAGGCGGCAGTACAATGCCGCAGTCCGTATCGTACAGGGCTTCGAAGCCAAAATCATTTTTCGTAATGCCGATCAGGTGCCGGGACAGCTCCGGGGTCAGATCCTTCGGACCGCCCTTTGCAACGAGGTAGCGCTCGATCAGATCTTCTTTTGGTTCACAGAAAATCTGTTTTCCCTTGTCGATGAAACATACATAGTCCGCGATCTGTTCCAGATCCTCCAGAATGTGCGTGGAAAAAAGCACGCTTCTGGAGCCGTCGCTGATATACTCCTGAAGCAGCTCCAGGATCTGACGGCGCACCACCGGATCCAGACCGTTGGTCGCTTCGTCCAGCACAAGCAGACGGGTGTCTCTGGAGAGCACGGAGGCGAACATCAGCTTTACCTTCATGCCTCTGGAGAAGGACTTGATCCGGTCCTTCACAGGCAGATTCCAGTCCGCCACGTACCGGTCGAAGCGGGCCGGATCAAAGCTCGGATAAAAGTCCCGGAGAATCCCGCGGATGTGGCGGAGTGTCAAATTTGCGGGGAAATAGGATGCGTCCCCGATATAGCCAATCTGATCACGGTAGGGGATGGGGGCGTCGTCATAGGTGCGCCCATCGAGGGTCACAGTGCCGGAGGCGGACTGGATCAGGTGGTTGATGATATTCAGGGTGGTGGTTTTTCCTGCGCCGTTCTGGCCGACGTATCCCATGATGTAACCTGCAGGAAGAGAAAAAGAGATGTCCTGCAGATCAAAGTTTTTATAATGCTTTGCTATATGTTTTACTTCCAGTAAATCCATACTAGTTCCTTTCTGGCAGCGCACTGCGCGAAGCAGCAGGCGCTGTGCCTGTGTGACTTTGGAGATGCCGGACTCATTTCACAGTGACTGGTCCATAAATAACTGGAACGATCACACGGAATGCTTTT
Organism: Lachnospiraceae bacterium UBA7160; assembly: GCA_002491565.1. Taxonomy (GTDB): domain Bacteria; phylum Bacillota; class Clostridia; order Lachnospirales; family Lachnospiraceae; genus Choladousia. Next base: position 41,899 of record DKWE01000018.1, read on the forward strand.
TCGAGTGTGGGACATCAACAGTTACCTGCCTGACGTCGGTGCCGTCACTTAGCCCTCCGTGTGGTTCTCCCACAGCGCATCAAATATCGCCAGCACCTCCCGCTTTTCCAGATGAATCGTCTGAGCCGTCTGAATCGCGGTGTCAAGGCCCTCCTCAATGCGTTTCAGATACTGCTCCCGAAGCAGCTCATTATTCTGAGGGAGGACGATGCTGCCCTTTCCCTGCACAGAAGCGATGAAGCCTTCCGCTTCCAGGTCACTGTAAGCCCTCGTGGTGGTAATAACACTGACGCCAAGTTCCCTGGCGAGACGGCGGATGGAGGGCAGGGTGGTGCCTTCGGGGATCTGTCCGTTGATCATTTGCTCTTTCAGTTGTTCTTTGATCTGAGCGTAAATCGGAAGCTCAGATTGGTTGGATATAATAATCTTCAAAATAAAACTCCTGTTCCCATGGGTGTAATACGCATCGGTGCGGCTGCAGTCCGCGGATACGATATTAAAGTATATACTGTACATATATCATTATATACAGTAGTAACAGTTTGTCAAGAGGGAAATATTTCGGGTAATGCATTTTTTGTGCGGAAGGTTAAGTTTGACTTTCGGACGAGAAGTACGTCTGGATGGCTGCAAGCTCTTACCGTTCGTCTACAAGTTCTAAGGTGCCAGAAGACCTCCGCAGCTGCCG
>DKWE01000003.1:0-8690 GCA_002491565.1 Lachnospiraceae bacterium UBA7160
TGATGGGAATCGAACCCACGTATTCAGCTTGGAAGGCTGATGTTCTACCATTGAACCACACCTGCATCGCTGCGTAGAAAGAATCTGAAACTCGGGGTGACAGGATTCGAACCTGCGACCTCCTGGTCCCAAACCAGGCGCTCTAGCCAAACTGAGCCACACCCCGTTCCAAGCCTCGCGAACGCCTTTCGCTTGACGCAAGATGAATTATAATATAGCTCTTGCTAAATGTCAACAACTTTTTTCATTTTTTTCTAACATTTTTGAGGGCAAACATACATTTCAAATTCTCAATATATGTGAAACGTCTTCACCGCCCATTTGATCGCGCGGTATTTCGGCGTCTCAAGCTCGCGGACAGCCTCCTTCAGTTTCTCCCGAATCGGAATGCCCTGCGGGCAAAGCCGCTCGCACTTTCCGCAGCCAATACACTGCGACGCGCTGGAAGTCTCACGGCGCATCGCGGTTGACTGCACATACTCCCACATGCCCGAACCCTTTCCCTCAGAATACTTGACATTGTAGCAGTGAAATGCCATCGGGATATCTACCTTGTTCGGACACGGCATACAGTAGCCGCAGCCAGTACAGCCAACCTTCATATACTTCTGGATCTGTTCACGTACCTGTTCCACCAGAGTATGCTGAGCCTCCCCGAAGCAGCCAGCCTGCGCCGTCTCTGCTGTACGGATATTTTCCTGTACCATCTCCAGAGAATTCATGCCGGACAGCACGACTGTCACCTGCGGCTGATTCCAGAGCCAGCGAAGCCCAAGCTCTGCCGGGGAAGCAAATGTGCTGTCTTTCGCGATCAGCTCCTTTGCCTCCTGCGGCAGATGGCTGACCAGCCGGCCGCCGCGCAGCGGCTCCATGATGATGACCGGCAGCCCTTTCTTTGCGGCATACTCCAGACCTTCCCGGCCAGCCTGGGACTGCTCATCGAGATAATTATACTGGATCTGGCAGAAATCCCAGTCATAGGCGTCAAGCAGCGCCTTGAAATTTCCGGGGTTCCCGTGATAGGAAAACCCGATGTTGCGGATCTGCCCTGCTTCCTTCTTCCTGGCAATCCAGTCCGCCAGCCCAAGTCCTGCCAGACGCTCCCACGTCTTCACATCATTCAGCATATGCATCAGATAATAATCAATATAATCCGTCTGCAGCCGGCTAAGCTCCTCTGCAAAACGCTTCTGCGCGCCTGCGACGGATTTGATCAGATAATGCGGAAGCTTCGTTGCAAGGTGAACCTGGCTGCGGCAGTTGTTTTTAGCCAGAATTTTCCCGACTGCCTCCTCGCTGCCCGGATAGACGTAGGCGGTGTCCAGATAATTTACTCCATGACGAATCGCATACATGAGCTCCTGCTCCGCCTTATCCAGATCAATTTCGGATCCCTTTTTTGTAAAACGCATACAGCCATAGCCAAGAATTGACAGTGGCTCTCCCTTGCGGTCCTCCCGGTACAGCATACGGTTCCCTCCTTCACTGGCCAGCTGCCTTCCCACCTCGCAGTGTCCCTGAAACGTTCTGTGAAGCGAAAACGCTGTTCATCTCATAGTCTTACAATACACGGCATTACCCATGAAACACTACATCGCGTGTAATTTCTTCCAGGCTGTGCACGCCGCACATCGCCATCGCATCAGCAAGCTCCGCGCCGAGCTTTTCAATATACAGCCTTACGCCCTCTTCCGCTCCACCGTATACTGCCGTCACAAACGGACGTGCGATCAGCACCGCATCCGCGCCAAGCGCAAGCGCCTTCAGGATATCCACCCCGCTGCGGATCCCGCCGTCCACGAGAATTTTCACCCCGCTGCCTGCGAGTGCATCCGCAATTGCTGGCAATACCTCTGCCGTCGCCGGACACTGGTCGAGCACACGCCCTCCGTGATTGCTCACGATGACAGCGGCCGCACCAGCCTCCTTCGCTTTTAATGCCCCGCGCACCGTCATGACACCCTTTACCACAAACGGTACGCCTGCCAGCTCCGCGATCCCGCGCAGCTCCTCCGTCGTTTTGCTCCCGGCCGGAGGCGTCATGTTCTTCAAAAACGGAAGCCCCGCCGCATCGATATCCATCGCCACCGCAAAGCTCCCCGCTTTCTGGCACAGAGCAAGCTTCCCGCGCACGGTGTCCGGATTCCACGGCTTCACAGTTGGAATGCCCGCTCCGTCTGCCGCTGCGATTGCCTCACAGGCAGCCTCCATCACCTTCGGATTCGTCCCGTCGCCGGTAAACGCGGCGATTCCATTCTCCGCGCAGGCCTTCACCAGAATCTGATTGTACGCAAGATCATCGTACTTTTCTCCATAATGCAGATTAACCGCGCCAACCGGACCTGCAAAAAACGGGAAGCGAAACCGTCTGCCAAACAGCTCCAGTGAGGTATCCACCGGAATATTTTCGCAGATCGTATCCATATTGACCCGGATCTCCTGCCACTTGTCATAATTGCGGATCGCGGTGTCGCCAATCCCCTTTGCACCGGGACCCGGCACCTGATTTTTGCATGCCCGCCCATTGCACACCGGACATGCCTTACAATATGCTCCCATGCAGGTCCGCGCCTGCTCCAGTACTTCCTGATATGTCATAATATCCCTTTCCTTCCCTGTAAAGAATTATAAACTCATTGAAATACGATCGTCTGCATCCCGCACATTTTTTAGCTGCAGAATGCCCGTTACCTATTCTGCAGCTCTTACCTTGCGCATCACCAAAAAATAGCTCGGCACAAGAATCAGATCTGCACCCATCCACGCGAAAATCTCCGCATAAAAGATCCCGTTTTCGCCTAGTGCAAGCGGCAGCAAAAGCGCCGTTCCGGTGCGCATCACGAATTCCGCGCAGCCAGAGATCATCGGCAGCACGGTATTTCCCATTCCCTGAATACAGCTGCGCGTCACATGCAGTACGTACAGCACCGGCAGCCAGAGACTCATGATTTTCAGATAGCGGAACGCGACCTCCAGCGCCTGCTCGCCCACACCCGGCTCCGCCGTGATAAACGCCCCCAGTAACAAGCGCCCGAATAACAGCATCAGCGCAGTAATCAGCACGGAGGTCACGAGCGAAATCAGCAGCGCCGACCGCATCCCATCAGAGATGCGCTTTTTCTTCCCTGCTCCGAGATTCTGTCCCGCGTAAGTGACCATTGCATAGCCGTAAGAAGTCGCGGCTGTCTCAAGCAGACCGTACAGCTTGTTCGTCGCTGTAAATCCTGCGATGAATACGACGCCGAACCCATTGACTACCTTCTGGACAATCATGCCGCCAACCGCAATGATTGTATTTTGAAACGCCATCGGTGCGCCAAGCACAAGCAGCCGCCTCATCAGGCTGGTCTCCAGCTGCCAGTCCTCCCGCGTCATGTGCAGCACCTCAATCCTCCGGATCCGCACATAGCAATACACGGCAGACAGGCACTGTGCCAGAATCGTCGCAGCGGCAGCCCCTTCCACGCCCCAGCCAAATCCCATAACAAACGCAAGATCCAGCACAATATTGACGATGGAAGCTACGACCATCGCAACTAACGGAGTACGGCTGTCCCCCAGAGAACGCAGGATACACGCCGCCAGGTTGTAAGCTGTCACGACAGGAATGCCCGCAAACAAAATGCGCAGATATGCCATCCCAACCGGCCGGATATCCGGCGGCGTATTCAGAAGGTCCAGAACGCCGCCCGCCAGTCCTTCACTGGCAGCGGTCACAACCACTGCACAGAGAGCAGCGAGTACAACCGCATTCGCAACGACGCGCCGCAGTCTTGCATACTCTCCTGCTCCGAATTTCTGTGCCATCAGGATTGCAAAGCCCTGTGCAAATCCCTGCACGATGCCAAGCACCAGCCAGTTGAGCCAGTCAACTGCGCCCAGCGCAGCCAGCGTCTCCACGCCAAGCACTTTTCCGACGACCGCCGTGTCCACAATGGTATACAGCTGCTGAAAAATATTTCCCGCCATCAGCGGAAGCGAAAAGAGAATCAGCAGCCGCGCCGGACTTCCTACGGTCAGATCTTTCGTTTTCTTTTTCTTCAGTACGCGCTCCATCTTTCCTCACTGTTCGGCGCACACAGCAAAGCCGCCGTGTGCGCCGTTCTTATTTGATCCGTTTTCCCTTCTATGTACCGTTTCTAAATCGTTACTGTTCACGTAACCTTTAATCCATCTTCAAAATCAGCTCCAGCATACGCTTTGCGCACACCGCGATCTCCTCACGTGTGATCCGGCCTTCCTCATAGTCTTTCTTCAGGCGCTCCGGATAACCACAGCCCATCTTTACATCGTTTCCGGCCTTCAGCTCGATATACTGCTCCGCGTGGTTCCACCAGTCTGTCGTAACGATTCCGCCAAAGCCCCACTCGCCGCGCAGGATATCGGTCAGAAGCTCCCGGTTCTCCGAGGTGCGCTGGCCATTCATGATGTTGTACGAAGACATAATCGTCCACGGGTCGGACTCTTTCACTACAATCTCAAAGCCCTTCAGGTAGATCTCACGCAGCGCACGCTCTGATACGCGGGAATCACTCTCAAACCGGCAGGTCTCCTTATTGTTACAGCAGAAATGCTTCACGGATGCACCGACATGCTGGGACTGGATGCCCCGCACCATTGCAGCGCCCATCTTCCCGGCAATCAGCGGATCCTCCGAATAGTACTCAAAATTGCGGCCGCAGAGCGGGCTTCTGTGAATATTCATCGCTGGTGTCAGCCATACGCCGATATGATTCTCCGCCACCTCGGATGCGCCGGCTGCGCCGACCTGCTCCAAAAGCTCCGTATTCCAGGTGCAGGCAAGCAGCGTCGCACACGGGAATGCTGTTGTATTCACCCCAACCCACGGCTGAATGCGCAGACCTGCAGGGCCATCTGCCGTCATCACATTCGGAACCCCGTACTCCGGCAGATTTCCGAAGCCGAAGGTATTCGCGACGCCGGTATTCGGCTGGCCGCAGACGAGCTGGATCAGATCCTCAATCGAAAGCTGCTCCATAAATGCGTCCAGGGATGCTTTTCCCTCCGCGACATCCAGGAACCGGATTCCATCCGTCTGGTCCTGTCCAAATCTCGCGCCCTTGCGAGCCTTTACATCCGGACTCATTGGAGGCGTATCCTCGCCGCTCCACGGAGAAATCCGGACTCCGGCTTCATTCTTTTCAAGCGGCTCCATCGTTCCGTCCGGGCGCATCCGTTCCCCGAGCAGGGTCGGCGCACACTTTTCGGAAAGCTGCTCCACTACCACATCCTTATCCAGGCCCATTACACCTGCCTTTTTTACGTCGCGGACACTTGTGCCAAGCCAGAAAGTATAGGTACCCTGTTCCAACACATATGCTGACTTATGTACCTTTCCGGTGTCGTCATAGCTCGCGAGGCTCGCCATCGGAACGGAAAGTTTGACCACCTGGGTTTCGCCCGGAGCAAGCAGTCTGGTCTTTGCAAATGCTTTCAGCTCCTTCGCAGGCTTGCCAAGCTTCCCCTGCGGCGCTTCCACGTACAGCTGTACGACCTCCTTGCCTGCCCGCGCGCCGGTATTTGTCACATGCGCCAGCACGGTATATTCCTCGTGCGTCATGTGCGAATCCATCTTCTCCACGAGAAACTCCGTATAGGAAAGACCAAAGCCAAAGGGATAATTCACCTTCTCCGCTGCCTGCGGAATCGTCTCAAAATAGCGGTAGCCCACATAAATGTCATCTGTATACTCTACATAGTTCAGAGAATCATGGAAATTGTAGGAAGACGGGTAATCCTCCAGCCGCTTTGCAAAGGTGTCCACCAGCTTTCCGGATGGGTTGGCATCGCCAGTCAGCAGATCCGCCGCCGCAAGGCCGCCCTCCATACCGCCCTGCCATGCGACCAGCACAGACTGAATCTCCTCATCTGCGCAGAACCAGGAAGAATCCACCATGCCGCCGACATTCAGCACCACAATCACATTTGCAAAATTCTCTTTTACTGTCTCTACCATGCGCTGCTCCGCATTGGACAGGTAGAAATCTCCGCGCTCAAATACCTTGGATGCGCGCGCAATCAGATTCTGCTCTCCCGACTGGAACTCAGCAGCATGCTCCTTGTCTCCCTCAGACTGGATCGTGCGGTCCCAGTTCTCCCCGGAGAACCGGCAGATGGTTACAATCGCAGTGTCCGCAAATGCCTTTGCACCGGCGAGCAGCTCTGCCGGGATCTCCGGCTCCTCTGTCATGCCCGGCACAATGCCCTCTGCATACTGCTTTGCCACCTCTTCCTCATAGAAGCATCCCAGAGGCGCGTAGAGCCGTACCTTACCCTCCGCCTCCTTCTCGCGCATGCCTGCGAGCAGGCTGCGCACATAAGCGACCGTCACATCGCCGCTTCCACCGCCGCCCTTTACATAATCCGCACAGCCCTTTCCAAACAGTGCCACCCGTTTTCCTGTCGGAATCGGAAGCACCTGCCGATCATTTTTCAGCAGCACCATACCTTCTGCTGCAGCCGCGCGCGAAAGCGCGATATGCTCCGGCGATCCGGTCACACGTCTGCCATCCTTGCCCATCGGCAGCCCCGGCTGATAAAAGAATCTTGCCCACTTGTTCATTTTAAAGCACTCCTTTCTTTGACAAAACAATGTCTGATAATTTTCGTTTCGGCACATAATGCACATCTTGTGCATCCCGATAATAGGCGGTACTCTCCCCGTCCTCAATCTCTGTGAGAACCACCTGCTCCGCAGGCTTTCCAACCGCTACGATCAGAAGCGGCGCCAGATACTCCGGAAGCGACAGCTCCTCTTTTACGCTGCCTGCTGTGAAATTACCAATCATGCAGCCGCCAAGGTCCATCTCTGCCGCAGACAGCAAGATCGTCTGTACCGCGATCCCGACATCCTTCTGAAACCTTGCAAGTGACTCATGAATCCGCAGATCCTGGCAGATGATGATAAACGCAGTCGGACACATGCCCGGATGCGGAAGTACCATCTCCGGAAGCTGCCGCGCCCACTTCGTCAGCGCCTGAATGCAGTCCACTTCTTCCTTCTCCCATGCAAGATAATACTTCAATGGCTGCTGGTTGACACTCGACGCGGCAAGGCGCGCACAATCCACCATCTCCAGCAGTTCCTCCCTCGTCACTCTCCGGCTCTCATCAAACCCCCGGTAACTTCTGTTCCTCTTCACCAGATCTTTCAGCATTTTTCCGCCTCCTGTTTTCCTCTGCAGTATTGTCTCTATGATAAGACATTTTCCGCAGCAAAGCAAGCAGGATTTTTAAAGGTCACTCATATTGTCACCAAACCACGAATTCAAAGCAGGTTTTCACAGGTTTCCTCACTGTACACCCTGATCCCATGCTGCGCAAGCAATTCCGCACAGACCCCCATCCCCTCGATTCGCATCCCTGTAAATGTACCGTCATAGATTTGCCTGCTCCCGCACGAGGGACTCCGCTCCTTGAGCACTGCCGCCGTACAGTGCAGCTGCTGCGCCAGGCGGAGCGCTTCCCTTGCTCCCTTCTCATACTGCACTGTGACATCCGCTCCGTCCTTCGTCACGACTTTGCCGTCCTTTCGCTCTGCCGGTGTACGCGGCGTCGCAAGTCCTCCATAAATCTCCGGGCAGAACGGCACCAGCTCCGCCCGCTCCTGTAAATGACACACCGTTTCATTCTGATTGCCTTTTCCGTCATACCTGCAGTGCATGCCCAGCAGGCACGCGCTCACTAAGATTCTCTGCTTTTGTTCTGCCATGTTTCCTCCTCCCTACACCAATGTGTCATCCCCAGGCAGGCGGAACCCCTCGCCCACCACATCGTTCGATTCCATGATGATCACAAAGGCGCGCTCATCGACCTCGTGCACACGCTTTCGAATTTCATACATCTCCTTGTTGCTGCTTGCACACATGACTACCTCTTTCGATTCACCGGAAAAACCGCCGACTCCCTTCAGAATCGTTGCGCCGCGCCCTGTCATCTTATCGATTTCCTGCACGATCTCCTGTGGAAACTCCGTAATGATCAGCGTCAGCTTGCCGGAGTTCGTGCCGTAGACGACCTTGTCCAGCACCCGCGCAAGCAGATAATTCAGGACGAGCCCGTAGATAATGTTACTCCCGCTGCTCCCGATCAGCACGCCGCTCCCCAGAATCACGCACGTATCCATCAAAAACGCGATGTTTCCAACTGACAGATGCGGATGGTAATACCGGACTGCCATAATGATAAAGTCAAACCCTCCTGTCGAGGAACCGCGCATGAAAATAATCCCGTAGCCGACTCCCATCAGAACGCCGGCACTGATCGCCGCCAGAATCGGATCCCCCTCAAATAGCGGCAGCAGCGGTCCTGCAATATCCATCACCGCCGATGTGATCAGCACGGTCTTTAAAGAATTCAAATAAAACTTTTTTCCAAGCGTACGGTAGCAGCACACGGCAATCGGAATATTCAGCAGCACCGTGATTGTTCCGACCGGCAGGCCAAACAGATGGTAAAAAATCAACGCGATACCAGATACCCCCGTCATCGGAAAATCCGCCGGAACCGCAAAGCTGTAAATGGCCGCCGCCAGCAAAAGCCCTCCGATCAGATCAACCAGAATATCCACTGCTCTCTTTTTCCACTGTTCTCTCATAAACTGATTCCCCCTTATTTCCTGGCTTCAAAAGCAAGCCTGCTTTCAAAGTAAACTAACATGCCTGCTTCGC
>DKWE01000003.1:9051-18262 GCA_002491565.1 Lachnospiraceae bacterium UBA7160
CAATCCGACCTATCGGTCTGCTTGGCTTACTTTCAAAGTAAAAAGGCAACCGACATATCTGTCCGCTGCCTTATTATCGACGAAGCCATCTCTTTTCATACGCACCTTTGACCGTGCGCCTGGCCTGAAGCGCTGCTTTTGCCTCTGATTGCTTCTATCTTACACCATTTTGAGGGGTTGCGTCAACTACTTTTCCCATGCTGTTGCAGCCAGTACTCCGCTATTGGCTATTGTTCTAGCTCCGAAATGGTACTTTCTTTCATCTCCGTTTCCGCGCATGCTTCCCGCAGATAAACCGGTCGAAGATCATCAGCATCGCCGGAAGCACCGCCAGCACCACTACCATGCTGATGATCGCCCCGCGTGCCATCAGAGTGCACAGAGAGCTGATCATATCGATGTCCGAGTAAAACCCGACTCCGATCGTCGCGGCAAAGAAGCTCAGCGCGCTGACAATGACAGATTTCGTGCTCGCCTCATGTGCGATGCGGATCGCCTCCCGCTTTTCGTGGCTTCTCCGCTCCATCTGATACCGCGTCGTGATCAGGATCGCATAGTCTACCGTAGCGCCCAGCTGAATCGTTCCGATGACAATCGATGCGATGAATGGTAGCTCTGTCCCGGTCAGGTATGGGATACCGAGATTGATAAAGATTGCCAGCTCGATGACCGCCACCAGAACGATGGGAAGCAGAAGATTGCGGAAGGTAATCATGATGATTACAAACACTGCTGCTATGGAAATAGCGCTCACCACCTGAAAATCCTTATCCGTAATTGTGATCAGATCCTTTGTACATGGCGCCTCACCGACCAGCATCCCGGACGGATCATACCGCTTCAGAATCTCATTTAAACAGTCAATCTGCGTATTGACCTCATCCGATGCCGTCTTATATTCTGACCCGACCATCATCATCTCATACGAACCATTCTCGAAAATGTCCAGAATTTTCTGCGGCACCATGCTCATGGGCAGGCTGGAGCCAAGCACAGATTCCAGGCCAAGCACAAACTTTACGCCGTCCACATCCTCCATCTCGCTGACCATATTCCGGATTTCCTTAGAATCAATCGTGCTGTCCGTCAGAAGAATGTGCACCGCACCGGTATGAAATGCTCCTTGCAGCTTCGCATTCGCCATACTGCTCGGCAGATCATCCGGTAATGTCTCATCCAGATTGTAATAGACCGCTGTATGATTCTGCGCATACCACGCCGGCCCAATCAGGATGAGAAACAGCAGAGCAAAGACCGGATAGCGCTTCGTCACATACCGCGACAGCCCTGGAAGATCCTTCAGAAGCGGCCGATGCGAGGTCTTCTGAATCGCACCGTCAAAAATCAGGATCATCGCCGGAAGCACCAGAATGCAGGAAAGCACACCGAACACGACTCCCTTCGACATCACGATTCCTAAGTCTCTGCCCAGCGTAAAGCTCATAAAGCACAGTGCCACAAAACCCGCAATCGTTGTAACAGAGCTCGCCGATACCGACTGAATCGTCGCCGCGATTGCCTGAGCCATCGCCTCTCTCTGATCCTCCTGCTCCCTCTTCTTTTCTGCGTAGCTGTGCCAGAGGAAAATCGAATAATCCATCGTCACACCCAGCTGCAGCACAGCACTCAGCGCCTTCGTAATATAAGAAATTTCTCCCAGGAAGTAATTGCTTCCCAGATTGTAGACAATCGCAAAGCCGATACTGAGCAGAAACAGGAATGGCAGCAGGAAGGATTCCATCGCCAGTGCGATCACAAGCGCTGAGAGCAGCACCGCGATCAAAACGTAGATCGGCACTTCCTTCTCCGAAAGCTCCTTCGTATCTGTGACAATCGCACTCATACCGCTGACAAAGCACTGTTCGTCAGACAGCTTCCGGATTTCCTGAATCGCCTCCATCGTCTCGTCCGCCGAGGTCGTGGTATCAAAGATGATAGCCATCATCGTCGCATCCCCATTCAGAAAAATATCCTGTACCTTCTGCGGAAGCATCGTCATCGGCACAGAAAGGTCCATCAGCGAATCGTACCAGATTGCCTTTACCACATGGTCAACTCCTTCGATTTTTTCCCGCAGCGCCGAGACATCCTTCGGCTCCATTCCTTCCACGATCAGGAAGGAAAAGGCGCCTGTGCCAAACTCCTCCGAGAGAATCTCCTGCCCCTTCATCGTCTCAATCTCCCCTGGCAGGTACGCAAGTACATCATAGTTGACTCTCGTGTGAATCATCCCGTAGAAAGACGGGATCAGCAGCAGCAGGCTCACGATAAAGATCGGAATTCTGCATTTCACAATGACTCTTCCCAGTTTTTCCATAAGTAATCCTCCTTAATGACTATTAGTCATTTTTTGTTCAGTGCTGTTATACTATAAAAATGACTATTAGTCAATATTTTTTTTAAGAAATATTGACTTCTTTTCTTTTTTATGCTAAGAATGAGGGAAAGAAGTTACACAGGAGGTACCGCCATGGGAAAAGTCGAACTAAATAAGCGTCAAAAAATGGAATCCCTCCTGAATACAGCCTTCTCGCTGTTTACTTCCAAGGGATTCCAGAAAACCTCCATCTCCGACATTGTTGCCAATGCGGGGGTGGCAAAAGGTACATTTTATTTATATTTTACAGACAAGTATGATCTGCGCAACAAACTGATCGCACACAAAGCCGGCCAGCTCTTTCTGGATGCCTGCCGGTCCGTACATGAGCAGAATATTACAGAGTTTGAGCACCAGATCATCTATATTTCTGACTATATTACGGACAGGCTTTCGGAAGATAAAACGCTGCTCGGTTTCATCTCCAAGCACCTGAGCTGGGGATTATTCCGCAACAATCTGATCGCGGAGAGCGACGGGAACAGCCAGAATGTCTACCAGGCCTTTGTCCAGCTGCTGCGCGAGTCCGGCTGTCAGTTCCGCGACCCGGAAATTATGATCTATATGCTGGTCGAGCTGGTCAGCGGATCGATCTACAATCCGCTTCTCTACGAGCAGCCCGCACCGCTTGCACAGATCAAGCCATATCTCCACAAGTCCATCCGGTTTCTGGTTCGGCAGCACGTGATTACAACGGACACGGCGCCTACTGCTCCGGATATTTTTGCTGTATCAAAAGGATGACGGAAATGATTGCCTGCCCCTGTTCTGATACTGATATGCGGCCGCAATTCTCCTGGCAGTTATGCTTCAGCCAGACACTGCCAAGAGAATACGTCCGGATGCTGTAAGCCCGTACCGTAAGTCTTTACAAATTCTGCCTGCAGGACGACACAAAGATATGTCTGATCCGCGCTGCTTTGTCCAATCAAAGTGTGCATACCTTTCCTTACAGCTTCATTGTCAGCGAAATCCGTTTCTTTTGCAGGTCAACACTGAGCACCTTGACTTCCACAATATCTCCAACGCTGACTACCTCCAGCGGATGCTTCACAAACTTCTTGCCGGACAGCTGTGAGATATGCACAAGCCCGTCCTGGTGAACTCCAATGTCCACAAACGCGCCAAAATCAATCACATTCCGGACGGTTCCTTTCAGAATCATCCCTTCCTTCAGGTCCTTCATCTCCAGCACATCGGTGCGCAGAATCGGCTTCGGCATCTCGTCACGCGGGTCACGTCCCGGCTTCCCGAGTTCCTGCACAATATCACGCAGCGTCGGCTCTCCGACCCCAACACGCTCCGCCATCTTTTGGTAGTCCCGCACACGAATTGCTTTTATGCCCGTCTCTGCCGCCCAGTTTTTTGAATAGCCAAGCTCCGCAAGCAGCTTTTCCGCCGCTTCATAGCTCTCCGGATGGATGCTTGTCGCATCGAGCGGATTTGTTCCTCCCGCAATCCGCATAAATCCTGCGCACTGCTCAAACGCCTTTGGTCCAAGCTTCGGGACCTTCAAAAGCTCCCGGCGGTTCGCAAACCTGCCATGCTCCTCGCGGTACGCAACAATATTTTTCGCGATAGTCTTCGTGATTCCGGAAATATGCTCCATCAGCGGAGCAGAAGCGGTATTCAAATCGACGCCGACCCGGTTCACGCTGTCCTCCACCACACCGTCCAAAGCCTCCCCGAGCTTCTTCTGGTTCATATCATGCTGGTACTGCCCGACACCGATCGACTTCGGATCGATCTTGACCAGTTCCGCCAGCGGATCCTGGACGCGGCGGGCAATTGACGCGGCGCTGCGCTGCCCGACATCAAAATTCGGAAATTCTTCTGTCGCAAGCTTGCTCGCAGAATAGACTGACGCACCCGCCTCATTTGTGATCACATACGATACCTTTTCCGGAATTTCACGCAGCAGTTCCACAATAATCTGCTCGGATTCGCGTGATGCTGTCCCGTTTCCAAGAGAGATCAGTGTGACGCCATATTTGCGGATCAGCTTTGCAAGCGTATCCTTCGCCGCGCGGATCTTTGCCTCAGAGGTCGGAGCCGTTGGATAGATCACCGTGGTATCCAGCACCTTCCCGGTCGCATCCACCACCGCCAGCTTACAGCCGGTACGGAACGCCGGATCCCAGCCAAGCACCACCTGCCCCGCAATCGGCGGCTGCAGAAGCAGCTGCTCCAGATTCTTTCCGAAGACTGCAATCGCCCCGTCCTCCGCCTTCTCCGTCAGCTCATTGCGGATTTCCCGCTCGATCGCCGGCGCGATCAGCCTCCGGTAGCTGTCTGCAACCGCTGCCTTTAAAACCGGGGATGTGTACGGATTTTCCCGGAGGATCACCCTGCGTTCCAGATACGCGAGAATTGCATCCTCCGGAGCCTCTACCTTCACAGTCAGGAATTTTTCCTTCTCTCCGCGGTTGACCGCCAGCACACGGTGCCCTGCCACCTTAGAAAGCGGCTCCGTATACTGATAGTACATCTCGTAAACCGACTGCGCACTCTCATCGCGCGCCGCGCTGGTCAGCATGCCCTCCTTCATCGTCACAGTGCGGATACGGCTGCGGTAATCCGCATCATCGGAGATCATCTCCGCCACAATATCCTGTGCACCGGCAATCGCCTCCTCAACCGTGCGAACCTCCCGCTCTTCGGAAAGATAGCGCACCGCCTCTTTCTCCAACGGTTCCTTTGTCATCTGCAGCAAAATCAGATTCGCCAGCGGCTCCAGTCCCTTCTCCTTCGCAACCGTCGCACGCGTCCGGCGCTTTGGCCGGTACGGGCGGTAGAGATCCTCTACGACCACAAGCGTCTGCGCTGCCAGAATCTGCGCCTTAAGCTCCTCTGTCAGCTTCCCCTGCTCCTCAATCGAAGAAATCACCTGTGCCTTTTTCTCCTCCAGATTGCGCAGATAAGTCAGACGCTCATACAGCTTCCGCAATACCTCATCGTTCAGGGAGCCGGTCGCTTCCTTGCGGTAACGGGCAATAAACGGAATCGTGTTTCCGTCATCGATCAGCTTTACCGCTGCCTCCACCTGCCACCGCTGAACCTCCAGCTCCTCTGCAAGTGCCTTGATTATATCCATATCGTGTCACCCTTCCTGTATAACTTTTATGCACGCACCAACCGCTCCTTCGTATCACTCAGAAGCGCTGTGCTTATTCGGGTCCGCGTCTCTGATAGCATGACGGATCAACGAATAAGTATGCCATCCGCCTGTCACCGAGACTGCTTTCACAGTAAAAAGCTGCCGCACCAAAGGGAAAATCCGTTTCAGTGCGGCAGCCCCGCTTTCATTCCTATTGAAAAAAATGTGCGCCTTACCTCTCACTCACGCGCCAGGATCTTCAGGTACTGAATGCCCTCTTTCCTCTCAATTGTCTCGATCATCTTTGAGACATCTCCGGTCGTCGCAAGCACTTCCACGCTGATTGTCAGAGATGCCACCCCATTGATCGGTATACTCTGATGCAGCGTCTGGATATTGGCACCGTACTCCGCTACTACCTGCAGCACATCGGAAAGCAGACCGGGCTGGTCGTGCATCTGGAGCACAAATGTCAGTGTCTTTCCACGGATATTATCCCGAAACGGGAAAATATCCTCCTTGTATTTGTAAAAGGAGCTCCGGCTGATCCCAACGATATCTGCCGCCTCCTGCACGGTAGTTACACGCCTCGTATCCAGCAGCCGCTTCGCCTCAACGACCTTCAGCAGCACCTCCGGCACCGCTTTCTCCCGCACAACAAAGTATTTCGTGTCTTCCTTCATCATAGCTTTTCCATTCTCCTCAGTGACAGATCCGGACGTCCCCCCAACCAGGGATCTGTATTCCTCATTATTGTTTGTCACAGGTGTACGTTTGTACTCCAATGAAAGATACTACCATACTTTGCCTGCTAAAGCAACCCAAAATTATGATTTACGGTCCTACTGAAATCCATTTGAGGTAGGCATTGATAAAGCTGTCAAGATTTCCATCCATCACACTGTCCACGTTGCCAGTCTCTGCATTCGTTCGATGATCCTTCACCATCGTGTAGGGCTGCATGACATAGGAGCGAATCTGGTTGCCCCAGCCAATCTCCTTTACCTCTCCCCGGATTCCGGACGCTTTTTCCGCATTTTCCTGCTGCTTCAGAAGATACAGCTTTGCCTTCAGCATCTGCATCGCCTTGTCCTTATTCTGATGCTGGGAGCGCTCATTCTGGCACTGCACCACAATCCCGGTCGGGATATGTGTGATCCGGATGGCCGACGAGGTCTTATTGATATGCTGGCCGCCTGCGCCGCTGGAGCGGTACGTGTCGATGCGCAGATCATCCATATTGATCTCGACATCGACATCCTCCTCGATATCCGGCATCACGTCACAGCTCACAAAGGAGGTCTGGCGCTTGCCCGCCGCATTAAACGGGGAAATGCGTACCAGACGATGGACACCCTTCTCCGACTTCAGGTAGCCGTAGGCATTCGTTCCATTGACCTGGAAGGTCACGGACTTGATCCCTGCCTCGTCGCCGTCCAGATAGTCCAGCACCTCAAGCGCAAAGCCTTTCTTATCTGCCCATCGCGTGTACATCCGGTACAGCATCGAAGCCCAGTCGCAGGACTCTGTCCCGCCCGCGCCTGCGTGCAGCGTGACAATGGCATCGTACGTGTCATATTCTCCGGACAGCAGGGTCTTGATCCGGATGCCCTCAAAGGTATCCCGAAATGCGTTCAGCATCTCTTCAATCTCCGGCACAATGGCCGGGTCATTCTCTTCATAGCCCATCTCGATCATCAGCTCGATCTCCTCGTACTGCTGCTGCAGCTGATGATACGTAGATACATCTTCTTTTAAGTCACTGAGCGTCTTCATGTGCTGCTGTGATTTCTCAGGGTTGTCCCAGAAATCCGGCTCCTCCATTTTCCGCTCCATTTCCTGGATTTTCTGCTCTTTATTTACCAGGTCAAAGTGAATCCCTCACTTCCACTAATGGTTTCGTGTAACTGTTTAAAATACTTTTGAACTGATCCAGCTCAACCATAGCTTCACCTTCTTTCTTATTATGATCATTACTGTTCACGGCCGATGTCATCCGGTTCGCAACATCCGGACGCACATCCACTCATAGGTAGCTGGGGCGGACACTTCTATAGGTCTCCCCAACCTTACGCCTTCCTGCCGTGACACTGCTTGTACTTCTTGCCGCTTCCGCACGGGCACGGATCATTCGGGTAAATCTTGTCCGCTGCACGCTTCTTCGGCGCACGCGGTCCGGTCTCATCCTTATTTGTGCCAGTCACCTTTGCGACCTCCTCGCGCTCTACCTTCTGCTCCACCTTCACATGGAACAGCAGACGGACCGTATCCTCCTGGATGCCGGCGCTCATCGCGTCAAACATCTCATACGCACTCATCTTATACTCGACCAGCGGATCTCTCTGTCCGTATGCCTGCAGGCCGATTCCCTGCCGCAGCTGATCCATATCGTCGATGTGATCCATCCACTTCCGGTCAATCACCTTCAGAAGGATGACACGCTCCAGCTCACGGATCTGCTCCTGCTCCGGGAACTCCGCCTCCTTCATCTCATACAGCTTCACTGCCTGTTCTTTCAGTGTCTGCTTCAGTTCATTTTTGCTGCCCGCCTGCGCCAGCATCTCCTGCGTCACCGGCGCAATCGGAATCGTCGGAAGCAGCACGGAGTTCAGCTCCTTTGCATCCCAGTCTTCCTGATTCGTATTCTCACCGAAGCACAGATCCACAGAACTGTCCACCGTATCCGTAATCATCTTGAAGATGGAATCACGCATACTTTCTCCATTCAGCACGCGGCGGCGCTCTGAATAGATAATCTCACGCTGCTCGTTGTTGACCTGGTCATACTCCAGCAGGTTCTTACGGACTGCAAAGTTGTTCGACTCAATCTTCATCTGCGCCTTCTCAATCGCGCTGGAAAGCATCTTATGCTCGATCTGCTCATTCTCCTGCACGCCAAGAGACTGGAAGACCTTCATCATCTTCTCGGAACCGAACAGACGCATCAGATCATCCTCCAGTGAGATATAGAAGCGGGACTCACCCGGATCTCCCTGACGTCCGGAACGTCCGCGCAGCTGATTGTCGATACGGCGGGACTCATGACGCTCTGTACCGATAATGCGCAGGCCGCCTGCAGCTTTCGCCTCTTCGTCCAGCTTGATATCAGTACCACGCCCAGCCATGTTCGTCGCGATCGTTACCGCTCCGTGAATACCGGCATCTGCGACAATCTCCGCCTCCAGTTCATGAAACTTCGCGTTCAGAACCTTATGCTGGATTCCTTCGCGCCGCAGCAGCGTACTGATATGCTCCGAGACATCGATCGTAATTGTACCGACCAGGACCGGCTGTCCCTTCGCATGCGCTTCCTTGACTGCCTCTACAACTGCACGGTATTTTTCTTTTTTCGTCATATAGACTGCGTCGTCGTTGTCGACACGGATTACCGGACGGTTCGTCGGAATCTCGATGACATCCATTCCGTAGATATCACGGAACTCTTTCTCCTCCGTCAGAGCTGTACCAGTCATACCTGATTTCTTTTTATACTTGTTGAAGAAGTTCTGGAAAGTAATCGTCGCCAGCGTCTTGCTCTCCCGCTTTACTTTCACATGCTCCTTCGCCTCAATCGCCTGATGCAGACCGTCCGAATAACGGCGGCCCGGCATAATACGTCCGGTGAACTCATCGACGATCATGACCTGATCTTCCTTCACGACATAGTCCTGATCACGGAACATCAGATTGTGTGCACGCAGCGCCAGATCCACATTGTGCTGAATCTCCAGATTCTC
>DKWE01000003.1:18564-30080 GCA_002491565.1 Lachnospiraceae bacterium UBA7160
CTGAATCTCCAGATTCTCCGGATCCGCAAAGTTCTCAATGTGGAAGAACTGCTCTACCTTCTTGACGCCCTGCGCCGTCAGATTCACGATCTTGTCCTTTTCATTTACAATGAAGTCGCCTGTCTCGGTAATCTCCTCACCCATCAGCGCCGTCATCTTTGTGACCTCTCCGCTCGCCTCGCCGCGTTCCAGCTGGCGTGCCAGGATGTCGCAGACCTCATAAAGCTTTGTCGACTTTCCGCTCTGTCCGGAAATGATCAGAGGTGTGCGGGCCTCATCAATCAGGACCGAGTCAACCTCGTCAATGATCGCATATTCCAGATCGCGCTGTACCAGCTGCTCCTTGTAAATCACCATGTTGTCACGCAGGTAATCGAAGCCCAGTTCGTTGTTCGTCACGTAGGTAATGTCGCAGGCATACTGCTTGCGGCGCTCGTCGTTATCCATCTGATTGAGTACACAGCCGACTGTCAGACCCAGAAACTCATGCACCTTCCCCATCCACTCCGCGTCACGATGCGCCAGATAATCATTGACCGTGACAATATGGACACCCTTTCCGGTCAGGGCATTCAGGTAAGCCGGAAGCGTCGACACCAGCGTCTTACCTTCTCCGGTACGCATCTCGGCGATGCGGCCCTGGTGAAGGATAATG
This sequence comes from Lachnospiraceae bacterium UBA7160, assembly GCA_002491565.1. Classification (GTDB taxonomy): domain Bacteria; phylum Bacillota; class Clostridia; order Lachnospirales; family Lachnospiraceae; genus Choladousia. The sequence goes on from DKWE01000003.1 coordinate 19,220, forward strand.
CCGCCGATGATCTGCACCCGGTAATGCTCCATCCCGAGGACTCTCTTTGCTGCCTCCCGCACCGTCGCGTAAGCCTCCGGAAGCAGGCTGTCCAGAGTCTCTCCGTTCGCGTAGCGCGTCTTGTATTCCTGTGTCTTCGCCCTCAGCTCTTCATCTGATAACGCCTGCATCGAAGGACGCAGGCTCTCAACCTTGTCCACAAGCGGCATAATCATTTTCAGCTCCCGCTGACTGTGGGTTCCGAAAATCTTTTCAACAAACTTCATTGCCATAGCTTTTCTCCATTTCAAGATATTTCCAGATTCTTGTACTTCGAATCAATTCCTGTCTATTCTATCACTTTCCCTACCACAACACAATCAAAATTTTTATGAACAAAATAAGAGAGCGCGTTCATAATTTCGCGCTCTCCACTTATTGTCTGTCACAGCTCTGCTAACCTTCCGTTCATGCCATCCAAACACATCATCCGCTCATAGACACCTTGCGGTAGACATCCCCATAGTTCCTTTCCAAAAGCACGGTCTGCTGGATCCTGCCCACTCTCTGAGTCCCGTCCATCTGACCTGTGCGGGCAATTCATTCTCGCACTGCCAGACAGCACCTTCCTGCTCCTGCCATAGCCCCCGGTGATCCTCAATACTCCGGCTCAATCAAACCATAAGTATTGCCCTTTCTCTTGTAAACAACATTGACCTCCTCGGTCTCCGCATTGCGGAATACATAAAAGCTGTGTCCGAGCAGTTCCATCTGAATGCAGGCATCCTCCGGATACATCGGCTTCATCCCGAAATGCTTCGTGCGGATGATGCGAACCTCCTCGAGCGCTTCTTCACTCTCCTTCTCGATGAACTCCTTGCGGAAGTTTCCTCCCTCCTGATGCTTTGCAATAATCTTTTCCTTGTACTTACGGAGCTGGCGCTCGATGACCTCCTCTACCAGATCAATCGATACATACATATCATTGCTCACCTGCTCCGACCGGATAATATTTCCTTTCACCGGAATCGTAACCTCTATCTTCTGGCGCTCCTTTTCCACGCTCATCGTCACAATAATTTCTGTCTCAGGAGTAAAATACCGCTCCAGCTTTCCTAACTTGTCCTTCACCGCATTCCTCAAGCCTTCGCTCACTTCAAGGTTCTTGCCACTAATCGTAAACTTCATACCGCCCACTCCTTTACATTTAGAATCATTATCAGAAACGGATCGTCCGAACGCCGCTTCTAATTACTGTCATTATATCACAAATATTAATTTTTTCAATATATTTTTGTAATATCTTAAATTTTCGGAATTTTTATATTATTAACTCTATTTATCACATAATTCCAAAATTTTCCGGTACGACAATGGCCCGCCAAACAAATCCAGCGCGCTCCCGACTGTGACATCCAGATTTCCTCTTCCGAGTCTGCGAAGAAGCTCCAGATCCTCATAGCTGCCGACGCCTCCTGCATACGTCACAGGGCATTTTCCCCATCCGCCAAGAAGCCCTGCTACCTCTGTCTCCACGCCCCGTGCCTTACCCTCGACATCGACTGCATGAACCAGAAACTCGTCACAGTATCCAGCCAGCTCATCCATCAGTTCTGCCGTCAATGGCACATCCGTAAACGTCTGCCACCGGTCTGTCACGATATAATAGCAGCCGTCCTTCTTTCTGCAGCTTAAATCCAGTACCAGATGCTCCTTCCCAACCAGGCGGGAAAGCCTTGTAAGATTTTCAAACTGAATCTGTCCTCCGCGAAAAACAAACGAGGTTACAATGACATGGGAGGCCCCTGCACGCAAAAATTCCTCCGCATTCTCATCGCGGATCCCGCCTCCTATCTGCAATCCGCCCGGATCTGCCGCCAATGCGAGAAAAGCCTGCTGCTTCGTGACCTCATACCACGGAGAGTCCTCCGGGTTCAGGAGAATGACATGTCCGCCAGTCAGCGCATCTGCGCGGTAAAGACGCGCATAAAAAGCGGCATCCTGTTCCGAGACGAAATTTTCACTCGCTTTGTCTTCCTCATCCCGCAGGCTCCCGCCTACAATTTGCTTCACTTTTCCATTATGTATATCGATACATGGCCGAAATTTCATAAGCCCCTCCTTCTCTGCTCCTGCAGGCGGCTGTAATTCCCCTAAAACACATCAGGTCCCCGCCTTGCTCCGGTTCATGCCACTCATATGGCACCATCCGGAGCAAAACAGAGACACCTGATATTTGTGTTGCACGGTTCAAAGGTCTCCGCGCAGCCTGCCGCCATCAGCGGTTTGCATTCGCGCCATCCCCGGTCAGGGTATCTCCGGCGTCCTCGACCCCGTTGATCAGATCCTTCCCGGCATCTCCGACTCCGTCAATCAGATCCTCCGCCGCGCCGCCAAGCGCGGAGCCTTCCTCGTCTGTCACACTGTTAATCCGACGGCCTTCATCGGTGGCATCCTCATCCAAACCATCCGTTCCGTCCAGTCCGAGCTCGTCCGTCCCTGCTCCGAGACCATCGTTCCCGCCCTCGCCGAGATTGTCTGCCCCGGCCGGATTGTCCGTCACATCTGTGTCAGTCCCGTTCTCTTTGGCTTTGTCTTCCTCATCACGGCCTGCAGGCAGATCCTCCCTGCCTGTTTCTCCTGCCGTTCCATTTTCCAGTGCGCCATCACGTTTTCCATCCAGCGTCTGATCCGTATCCGCCTGTGTTCGCCCGGATGAATCCTGTTCCGTCTGCCTGGCCTTTTTTTCTGTCTCCTTCTTGGACGCTGCATTATTTCCGTCATTTCCGCAGCCTGTCAGAAGCCCCATGCAGCAGACGCATGCCGCGCAAAGTGCCAATTTCTTCCAGCGCTTCATAGTCCCGCTCTCCTTTTTTCTTATTCCTGCCGCGGTCAGAGCTTTGACTCTTTCCACTGCAACTATAATATGCGCAGGATCTATGCTTTTTATTCACAAACAGTCTCTGTCCTGCAGCTTTGCAGAGCATCACTGCAGGACATCTCTTAAATTATCTTAATTTTAAGAAACCTTTATTTTACAGGTAACGGACTTTGACCCGGACTTTACGGTAATCACCGCGGTCCCTTTTTTTATTGCTTTAATCTTTCCCTTCGTTGAAACAGTCGCTATCTTCTTATTTGAAGTCGTATAAGTAACTTTTTCCAGGCTCGTAACTGGCGAAATCACGGCAGAAAGCTGTGCCGAACTTCCCTTTTTCAGCTCCAGCGTCTTCGGAATTCCTGTAATAGAAGTAGTCTTAACGGCATTCTTCTGCACTTTTACTTTAATTTTCGCCTTCAGACCACTTTTTAAGGTGACAGTCACAGTCGCGGAACCAGCCTTTTTCTGTGCCGTAATTTTTCCCTTTGAGGAAACCTTTACCACCGAAGTCTTTGAAGACTTCCAGCTGCTCACCTTGTCGCCCTTTGCAAGTCCGCTGACCTTTACGGCAGACGTTGACTGTCCTGTCTTGAGCACAATGCTTTTCACATTCAGGGAGATCGTCGGTTTCAGCTTCGTTCCTTTTGCAGTGACTGTATCCTTTGCTTTGCGGCACCGGTCGCACACTGCAGTCTTTGTGCCGTCTTTGATACAAGTAGCATCCTGATTGTAAGAATACGCGGTAAATGCATGTCCAAGGGCAGGAATACTCAAGACTTCCTTTTTTCCACAGCCATCCCGGCTGCAGACAGCTGCTTCTTTGCCTGCCTGCGTGCACGTCGCAGCCTGCAGAACCTGATAATTCGTTAACCGGTGACAATGCGAGGACGCCAGCACCGGCAGGACAAATGCCTTGGTATACTCCGCCCCGGAGAAAACATTATAAAGTGTGCGTTCCTGCGCAATGACAGCATTGATACCACGGTCTCCGCTTCCAACCAAAAGATAGCGCTCCGAGCAATGGTCCCTCTGATCGTCCCAGGTCGTATCGACCAGATACCAGCCTCCATCTTCCATCCGGACATAATTCCACATATGCCCCTCTATGCTGCCATCCGCTTTCCGTGCTCCGCCGGGAATCAGCACAGACTCGATTCCCAAACGCCCGCACAACACTTTAAATGTTTTCGCATAGCCTTCGCAGACCACCACTCCATCCTTTAGCAGCACGCCGGATGCAGACCACGCATATGGCTTGGCCTGCCCGGAAGCATAAGTCGCACGCGCACAAACTTCATCATGGATTGCTTTGACTGTATCATACCGCGAAGCATTTGCCGGAAGTTTTCTGGCAATTTCCGCTGCAGCTGCATCCGCCGCCGCATCAAACGCGGCAATCTCTTTGGAAGCATTCGCATACCGCTCCTTTGGAGTCAGCTTTACCGAATAGATCGCCGCCGTTCCCTCCGTTGCATTTTGGACGCTGGTATAGCGTACATTCCATCCATACGTCAATCCGCCAAGCCAGAAAACCTCTGGAGCATCATACAGAAATGCATCATAGGATGCCTGCACCATATAGGCAAGCGCAGCCTTTACCTCCCGTTCGTAAGCATCTGCATCTGCCGGAGACCAGTCAGAAAAGGTACCATTTTTCTTCTTGGTCCGCACAACCTGATAGGAAATCGGATTAGATAATTCTATGGTAATCTCTGTGCTTTTCCGCTTCTCCAGGTACTCTTTCTTCATCGCTTTATAGGCTGCAAGCGCATATCCCTCCAACTGTGCTCCGTATGAACCGCTGTAGCTCTGCGCAGCATACACAGAACGGCTAAGCCCGGCACATGCGTCCAGGCTATCGCCACTTCCCTCTGCCTCACCGAAGCCCTCCTCGGAAAGCTCTGTCTCAAAAAATACCTCCAGCTCAGCAGGTACGTCGGACGCCTCCATTGACAGAACCATCTCTTCCGTCTGACCGGACAGAAGGCCGGCTGTCGTGGCTTTTCCGGAATTTGAAGCGGAGGACGTCTTCTTCTCCGTCTTTGCTTTTTTCTTCACCGTCACCTTTACTTCGATCTTTTTGCTGCCAGAGATAACCTTAATCGTCGCCTTCCCTGCCTTTTTCGCTGTGATAACACCGCTGCTGGAAATCGCCGCCACATTCCGATCGGAAGATGCATAAGTAATCTTCTGCTGGCTTGTCACAGGTGACAGAATCGGCTTAAGCTTTTTCGTCTTTCCAACAGAAATCGTCAGTGCCGTCTCCACCCCGGTAATCTTCGTCGTGCAGACTGTCCCGGCCTTCACCGTCACCTTAAATGACTTTTTCTTTCCGCTCTTCAGGGTTACAGTAACCGTTGCCGTCCCTGCTTTTTTCTGCGCAGTCAGCTTTCCTGTTTTCCCCGCGTCCTTCTGCACCTTTACAATTGAAGTATCACTGGACTTCCAGCTCTTAACGCTGTCCCCCTTTGCCAGACTTGTCACCTTCACCTTTGATGTTACCTGGCCTTTTTGCAGAACAATCGAGGATACGTTCAGAGCAATCGTCGCAGCAAGCTTCGTACCAGGATTATTCACCTGAATCTTTTTGCCGCAGCGGGAACACACCCCCGTCATTGTCCCGTCCTTCAGCGCTGTCGCATCCTTATTATCCTTATAGACATAACAATGCCCGGCAGGATCCCGCAGTGTATTGGTCGCCTCCCCGCAGTTGACACATACCGCAGTCTTAGAGCCATCCCTGTAGCAGGTGGCTTTTCCATCCTTCACATACTCCACAAACTTGTGACCAATGCGGTTGAGACACTCCTGCTTCACTGCCGGACAAATACCGCACTTATACTGGATAACCCCATCCTCTTCACAGGTCGCCTCGATTCGCGCGGTCAGCACCCAGTTATGTGTGTGTCCGGCATAGGAAGATCCGTAATCCACTGCCGCAAGCTGTGGTACTGCAAAGCTCTTCGAATAGTAGGTAGAGGAGAAGTTGCGGTAGAGGATCCGTTCTTCCCCAATTGTAAGCGGATTCTCCACACCGTAATCCGGATTGTGGAAGCCGTATCCGGAACTTCCTTTCAGGAAGTAATCATAAACTACTCCGACCTCTCCCTCCTGGTCATCCCAGGTTGCATCGATCAAATACCAGCTCCCGTCTACACGGACATAATTCCACATATGTCCTTCCCAGACGCCATTTCCTGATGTTGCAAGGCCCGGCACTAATACACACTCAATTCCATTACGGTCACATAAGATTTTAAATGTTTTTGCGTACCCCTCGCAGACAACCGTGCCATACAGCAGAGCCCCGCCTGCTGACCAGGCATGCTCATTTGTTGTATAGGTCAGAAATCCACATAGATAATTGTGAATCCAGGCCAGCTTCTCCTCTGTGCTCTGCACCCCGGAAGCCGCAAGATTGCTGCAGATCGACTGAAGCTTTGCTTCAAACCGAGACTGTTCCTCCTCGGAATGCGCATTTGGATACTCCTCTGTCGGTGTAAAGACCATCTCGCGAATCCGCGCCTGATCTGTCTGGCTGTTCAGCTCGATCGACCAGGTAAATGACAAATCACCCAGCCAGTATACTTCCGGGTAATCGTAGACAAATGCATCGTACGCCATCTGCGCATAACTTAAAATCTGCTCCTGTATCTCATTCTGGTAAATCTCATTGCTGTCCAGATTCCATTCAAGCTCCCCTTCGTCATTCGTAAATGAAGTCACAGAAAAGAGCAGCGGTTCTTCCAGATAAACTGTGAAAGGCGCAAGTATTTTCCGATCTTTCAGCTGAACAACCATCTGCTGATAGACTGCCGCCGCATTCCCGGAAAGCTGCTCTCCATAGGAATTGCCATATTCATTCTCTGAAAGCATCGCCATTCTTGCCATTTCCATCCGGGCATCCGACGCGCGTCCAGAGTGCGAAAGCGTGACGGCAGGTGCTTCAACCACAGCTTCAAATGCAGCTGACATCCCTGTCTCCTCGGTCAGAAGCCCTTCCGGCTCTTCTGCCTCCTCCGCTGACACAAGAAATTCCTCCGTCTGCAAAGGCTCCGGTTCGTCCGTTTCAGACTCCGTCTGCAGAGGACTCTGTCCCTCTGTATTTTGCCCGTTTTGCAACTGTTCTCCCTGCCCTGTTTCGCCCTGTGGCCGGCCCTCTTCTTCTGGCAGGCCTTCTGTCTCTGAACAGTCCTGCCAGTCGGACAGCTCTCCGTTCACTTCTTCGATCTGAATGAGCGGATCCGTCAGAATGTCTTCCTGGAACTGTGCTCCATTCCCTGAGAAATCCGTTCCAGAGTATACTTCCTCTTCGAGTATCTCAGCAGGACAGCTGATCTCCTCCGCAAGCACATAGCTGCCAAAAGAATGAAAGGCAAGCAAAGCTGCCATACTAAATGTCAGTAATTTCCGCCTCAAGCCGTTCTCCTTTCCCTGCCCGTCCACTTCGATCCTGTCTGGGAAACCCAGGCTTAACAGCGAAGGACGGCGCCTGCAACCGCAGGTATGTATGTTCACACAACAAGCTCTAAGCCTCAATCTCAGAGCAGATTCTATTCGATAAAAACTGTAGCAGATTACTCTGTCAATAAGGAATACGTTTATCATACCACATTCTGTAGCAATCTGTACAGAAATTTTTCATAAAAAATTGATTTCCTTCCGTCTGCAAGGTTCCAATTCAGACAGCCGGTCAGGAAATAGTTCTACAGCAGCCGGTAAAACTGCAATCTCTGAGGACAAGAAGTATGTCTGACCCGCATAAATCCGTTTTCTGCATAATACAATATATAAAATTTTAACACCTATGGAGCGATTCCATGAACAATTCTCCGAAAATTGTTGTAATCAAACTGCGTGAGCTCCTTTACACGCTGCTGCTGCTCTTTCTTGCCATCCTGCTGATCATCTGCTTGGTCCTGATGTTTATGCCTGGCAAAAAAAAGGCCGACAGCCCTGAGGCCATCGCAGGACAAGAGCAGCATTCCGGCCAGGAACAGGCTGCCCAAAAACAGCCGGCAGCCAGTGAGCCCGCACAAGGGCAGCCGGCCTCCCAGCCAGGGCAGACTGTGCTGCAGGAACAGGGGGCAGTGACAAGTGTAAGCTCTCAGACCGTCTCCGGCAGCGCGTCATATACGCCCGGAATCTACACTGCTCCGGTTGTTCTTGGCGACTACTCAGCGGAGGTCGAAGTGACGCTGGATGCAGACCGCATCAAATCCATCCGGCTTGTCAATCTGAGTGAAACTGCAGCTGCCGCTTACCCTCTGGTTTCCCCCTCGCTTGACCACCTTGCCGCACAGATTCTCCAGACGCAGACGCTCGAAGGCCTCTCCTGCCCCAGTGAAAACAAGTATACCTCTCAGCTTCTCCTGTCCGCAATCGGCGAAGCTGTCAGTCAGGCACGCCAGCCGTAGTATGCCCCGGAACAGTTCCTGATGGTGCCTCAGGCTGTGGGGAGACGCCGCCTGCGGCATGTTTCCGGTTCGCAAAATACCCCATGCGGCTTCCGGAAGTCTGGCAATGCCCTCATAAAAAACTGCCGCCGGAAAGTTCTCTGCTTTCCTGCGGCAGTTTTGGCATTGCTGCCTGATTATTCTTTTGTCTTCGCAATCAGGAAATACGGAAGTGCGACACAGACAATGCCTCCGATCATATTGCCGATCGTCACAATGGCCAGGTTGTACAGGAAACCACTCATAGCGATTCCAGTCACGCCATTCGGATTCAGAAGACCGATGGTCAGGAAGGTCATGTTCGCCACGCTATGTTCAAAGCCGCAGGTCACGAAGGTTACTACGCAGCAGAAATTCAACGCAATCTTTGCCCCTTCTGACTTCAGCTTTGCACCGCACCAGATCGCGATGCAGACACAGATATTACAGAAAATTGCCTTTGCCAGTAAGTTCATCGGCGTACCGCCCATCTTGGATGCGGCCGTATTCGCCAGGAACGTTCCGATGTCTCCGGCAGCCGGGATACCGGTCAGTGTGAAGAGCAATGCGGTCAATACCGAACCGATCAGGTTGCCGATCCAGCAGATCACCCACAGCTTTGCTGCCTCCCCCCAGGTCACTGTCTTCTTCAGTGCGCCGACTGCCATCACAAAGTTATTTCCTGTGAACAGCTCTGCCCCTGCCATGGTCACAAAGCAGAGACCAACGGAGAATACCAGGCCGTTCATCAGCTTCGTTGCGTATGAGCCGCCCGCTGTAAATACACCGCCGACTGTACCCATAATGATGCAGCCGAGGCCAATGTAAAGGCCAGCCAGCACCGACATCAGCATATAGCCCAGAAAATTCTTTTCCAGAAGATTCAATTTCGCTTTCGCAGTATTGCCAACTGCAGTGATTTCATCTTTAAACATCTGTCTGCCTCCTGTCTTTCAATACACGTTTCTCTCTTAGCGTCCTTCCGTCTGCCCATCATGACGAACTGTATCTGTTCAATACCCTCTCAAGCCTTGCAGGATCGTGGCTGCTGAACAGTTACGACGAACTCACCTTGTGCGTAATCAAGGCTGCCGCACCAGTACGCTTCTGCAATGCGGCAGCCCACTTTCTCATCCTGGCCAGATCCCCCCGGCTGCGAATTTCTCAGGATACGCTGTTTAAAGCGTTTCCCGCAGTGGATTTGCGTTGGGAAGCAACAGCTTCCCCTGCAAATCCTTGTACGCTCGCCGGGAGTCTAAGGAAACACGGACTCAATCAATGTTTCTTAGAACAATCCGGAAATTTTGCCGGTTTCGTCTACATCGATCCGCTCTGCAGCCGGACGCTTCGGCAGACCCGGCATCGTCATGATCTCGCCGGTCAGCGCTACGATAAAGCCTGCGCCCGCAGAGATCTTCAGGTTCCGCACCGTTACTTCAAATCCGGTCGGCGCTCCGAGCTTCGTCTGATCGTCCGTCAGGGAGTACTGCGTCTTTGCCACACAGATCGGGCAGTTGCCATAGCCCATTGCCTCGAGCTGTGCCGCCTGCTTCTGTGCATTTGCCGTCAGAACGACTCTGCTGCCGCCGTAAATCTTCTGTACGATCTGGTTCAGCTTATCCTCGATGCTGCCCTCCAGCTCATAGCTGTAGGTGAAGTCATTCGGCTCCTCGCACAGACGGATCACTTCTTCTGCCAGCTTCTTGCCGCCTTCGCCGCCCTTTGCCCATACCTCGGACAGAGCAACGTTTACACCGAGTTCCTTGCACTTTGCCTCTACAAAGTCAAGCTCTGCCTTCGTATCCGTCGGGAATGCATTGATCGCAACGACGCACGGAAGCTTGTATACGTTCTTGATGTTGCTGACATGCTTCAGCAGGTTCGGGATACCCTTCTCCAGAGCCTCGAGGTTCTCATTGTTCAGATCTGCCTTCGGCACGCCGCCGTTGTACTTCAGTGCACGAACCGTCGCTACGATCACGACTGCATTCGGATGCAGGCCTGCCATACGGCACTTGATATCCAGGAACTTCTCAGCGCCAAGGTCAGCGCCGAAGCCTGCCTCGGTAACAGTGTAGTCAGCAAGCTTTAATGCCATCTTGGTAGCTGTCACAGAGTTGCAGCCGTGAGCAATGTTTGCGAAGGGTCCGCCGTGAACGATAGCCGGTGTGTGCTCCAGAGTCTGAACCAGATTCGGCTTTAAGGCATCCTTAAGAAGAGCTGCCATAGCGCCCTGTGCGTTCAGATCGCCGGTAGTGACGGGCTTCTGCTCAGAGGCCTTTCCATATGTATATCCAATGATGATTCTTGCAAGTCTCTCCTTTAAGTCAGTGATGTCGCTTGCCAGACACAGAACTGCCATAATCTCGGAAGCCACGGTAATGTCATAGCCGTCCTCCCTGGGCATTCCGTTAGTCTTTCCACCAAGACCGTCCACCACGTTACGAAGCTGACGGTCATTCATATCCACGCATCTTCTCCAGGTGATCTTTCTGGGGTCAATATTAAGAGCATTTCCCTGGAAAATATGGTTGTCAATCATAGCTGCCAGCAGGTTGTTAGCTGC
>DKWE01000090.1:0-14719 GCA_002491565.1 Lachnospiraceae bacterium UBA7160
GGCTCGTTGCTCGCGGGAATAAATGGTGGCGTATGAAAGAGAGGTGCAGCCATATGGAGAATCTGACACATTTTGACAGCGCGGGCAATGCGGTCATGGTGGACGTTTCGGGCAAGGCAGTGACGTCGCGTGTGGCGATTGCGCGCGGAAGCATCCGGGTAAGCGGCGCAGTCATGGAGGCAGTGCTGCAGGGAACAGTGAAGAAGGGCGATGTCCTTGGGGTCGCGCGTGTGGCGGGCATCATGGGTGTGAAGCAGACGGCGTCTCTGATTCCGATGTGTCATACGCTGCTGATCCAGAAATGCAGCATTGACTTTGTGTGCGAGGAAGAGCGCGGAGAGATCACTGCGATCTGTACAGTAAAGACAGAAGGGCAGACCGGGGTGGAAATGGAGGCGCTGACGGGCGTGTCGGTTGCTTTGCTGACGATCTATGATATGTGCAAGGCGCTGGACCGTGGGATGGAGATTACCGGGATCCATCTGGTAGAAAAAAGCGGAGGAAAGAGCGGACATTATATTCATGAATGAAAGCCTGTAATATAAAGCAATCCAGAGAATGCCAGTTAAATATTAGACATTTACGAATGAAATCTTGAGCAAAATGGGAAAATATGGCTCCGATTTATCCGGGGTAGGATGGGGAGGAATAAGATGAGAGCAGCAATTATTACAGCAAGTGATACCGGCTATACCGGGGAGCGGGAGGATGTGAGCGGGCGGACCGCACGGGAGATCCTGGAGGCCGGAGGCTACGAGGTGGTCGGGACCGTAATTCTGCCGGATGACCGGGCGGCGCTGGCGGCAGAGATGGCGCGGATCGCGGACGAGAACCTTGCGGAGTTGGTGGTGACGACGGGAGGCACGGGATTTTCCATGCGCGACTGGACTCCTGAGGCGACTATGGATGTCTGTGATCGGCTGGCGCCGGGGATCCCGGAGGCGATGCGTGCGTACAGCCTGCAGTTTACCGGGCGTGCGATGCTGAGCCGTCAGGCGGCGGGCATCCGCAAGCAGACCCTGATCGTAAATCTGCCTGGAAGCCCGAAGGCGGTGCGGGAATGTCTGGAGTACATTCTGCCGCAGCTTGCGCACGGGCTGCAGATACTGATAGGGGAAGCGAAGAACTGCGCAGAGGTGAAATGAAGAAGAAGCAGGTGAGCAGAACAGTACCACCAGTGATTGACGTATGATAGAAAGGCAGATGAAATAAAACAATGAAATTGATCAATACCAGGGATGCGGTCGGGCATGTGCTCTGTCATGATATCACACGCATCATCAAGGATGTCGTGAAGGACACTCCATTCCGGAAGGGACATATCGTGACAGAGGAGGACATTCCGGTGCTTCTGTCTCTGGGCAAGGAGCATCTCTACATATGGGAGAAGGATGAGCGGATGCTGCACGAGGACGAAGCGGCGGAAATTCTGCGCAGCATCTGCCAGAGCGCAAACATGACAGCGAGCGGACCGCGGGAGGGAAAGATCGAGCTGTACGCGGACTGCGACGGATTATTTCAGATCGATGTGGACCGGCTGGATGCGGTCAACGAGATCGGGGAGCTTATGATTGCGTCGCGCCCTGGCAATACGGCGGTAAAAAAAGGAGACAAGGTGATCGGAACGCGTGTGATTCCGCTGGTGATTGAGAAGGAAAAGCTGGAGCTGGCGAGAAAGACGGCCGGACCGGAGCCGCTTGCGCGCGTGATTCCTTATCAAATCCGGACAGCCGGGATCGTGACGACCGGGAGCGAGGTTTTTTCCGGGCGGATTGAGGATACGTTTACTCCGGTTGTGATGGAGAAGCTGCGCGCGTATGGGATTGAGACGGTAAGCCATTTTACTGTGAACGATGAGAAGGAGCACATTGTGGAGGCAATCCTTGCGACAAAGGAGAAGGGCGTCGATTTGATCCTTTGTACCGGAGGAATGAGTGTTGACCCGGATGACCGGACGCCTGGCGCGATCCGTGAGAGCGGGGCGCAGATTGTGACCTATGGGGCGCCGGTGCTGCCTGGCGCGATGCTTTTGCTTGGATATTATGAGGATGGAGTGCCGGTGCTCGGATTGCCGGGGTGCGTCATGTACGCGAGGGCGACGGTCTTTGACCTGCTGCTTCCGCGCATCGCCGCAGGAGTAAAAATCAGCCGGAAGGAAATCGCGCACATGGGAAACGGCGGACTTTGCCTGGGCTGCGAGGCATGCCATTATCCGAACTGCGGATTCGGAAGAGGCTGAAGCGGGGCAGCACTAAATGCCGGCTGTAGAAGGGAGAAGGACAGCGGGGGAAACATACCGTCGCTGGCGCAAGTGCAGCAGGATAACCGGACAGCGGGACGGAAGTGGAGCAGGCCAGCAGGATGGAAATTCATCGGACATTTGGAAGAGCGTATATCCGGATGTCTGCAAGAAAATGCATTCGTATATTCGGCTGAGGATAGCTTTTGAGCTCGCAGCAAAATAATATAGGGGGTGTCCTGGTGTAAATGCGGGCGGGCCTCTGGGAGAGCATGCAGGCAAAAGGAAAAAGAAGGAGGGAAAACAATCAATATGGGTAAAATAATGGCGGTGTGTACGAGCCCTGCGCGCGGTACACAGAAAAAGAATATCGGTGAGACGGATATCGTGGATGGATACGGACTTGCAGGCGACGCCCACGGGGGAAACTGGCACCGGCAGGTCAGCCTGCTGTCGTATGAGCGCATTGAGGAATTCCGTGCGCGCGGCGCAGAGGTGGAGTTCGGTGCGTTCGGGGAAAATCTGGTTGTGAGCGGGTATGATTTCAAGTCGCTGCCGGTTGGCACGCGTTTTGCGTGCGGGGAAGTGCTGCTGGAGCTGACCCAGATCGGCAAGCAGTGCCATAACGGCTGTGAGATTTTCAAAAAAATGGGAGACTGTATTATGCCGCGTGAGGGCGTATTCTGCCGGGTGCTTCATGGCGGGCACGTCAAAGTGGGTGACATGTTCACCATAGAATCCCAGCCGCAATGAACAGCAGGTTCGCCGAAACTGTCGCGCGGAATTTTCATGCAAAGAAGTGGTTGTCAGGCATTCGCTGGTGTGGTATGCTATCGGTGAATATTTGTGAAAAAGGGTTTCCCGGATCCGGGAGGACGCGTCAGGAGGAAATGGAACATGGAACAGTACAAGAAGGAATTTATCGAATTCATGGTGGACTGCGAGGTGCTGAAGTTTGGCGATTTCGTGACGAAAAGCGGGCGTAAGACGCCGTTCTTTGTCAACACTGGCTTTTACCGTACCGGGACGCAGCTGAGAAAGCTCGGCGGCTACTACGCACGGGCGATTCAGGAGAAATTCGGCCTGGAGTTTGACGTGCTGTTTGGGCCGGCTTATAAAGGCATTCCGCTTACGGTGGCGGCAACATCGGCTCTGAGCGAGCTGTACGATGTGGATATCCGTTACTGCTCAAACCGCAAGGAAGTCAAGGATCATGGCGACAAGGGTATCCTGCTCGGCAGTCCAATCAAGGACGGAGACCGGGTCGTGATCATCGAGGACGTGACGACGGCCGGCACTTCGATTCAGGAGACGCTTCCGATTATCCAGGCACAGGGGGCAGTGAATGTACTTGGGCTTGTCGTGTCCGTGGACCGTATGGAGCGCGGACAGGGCGAAAAGAGTGCACTGCAGGAAATCCGTGAGCGCTACGGGATGGAGACAACTGCGATTGTGACGATGGCAGAGGTCGTCGAGCATCTGTACGGAAAAGAATACAAAGGAAAAGTGATCATCGATGATGCGATGAAGGCGGCAATTGATGCATATTATAAACAGTACGGGGCACACTGACCGGTACAGTACACGGTGGCATCGTCGCCTTATGGACAGCGCAGCAGATGGCAAAACAGGCAGCGCTCTGGCTGCGGAGTGTCTGTGCGGACGCAGGCAGGAAGATTCGAAGCACTCCGGATAGTATGCCTCTGAATTGAGGGGAAACGTTTTGCGGATGCTCAGAGAGGCTTGTGTGAGCGCAAAGTGCGCGGGAATAAGATTTCATACTATAGTGGAGCCTGTATGGACAGGTATCATGACGCCGAAGGGCGGGAAAGGATCTGAAAAATATGGATAAAAGCGAGAAAGTATACCGGGTTGCCGCACAGACTGCAATCTGGAATCTGGTAATGGGAATCGTGATTCTTGTGACAGGCATTACATGGGGCGTGCTTCTGCTGGTCAGCGGGGCGCGGCTGCAGAAGAGCAAGAACGACCTGACTTTCTGATGGCAGCGGCAGTCAGAAAGGGCATCAAAATATCCGGCTTCTGCCTGTTCGGCATCTATGTCGCCGGACTGATCTATTTTCTCTTCCTTGCGGAGGGCTACGGAAGAGGGATGGAAGGCGCAGTGAATGGCTGCAATATTTATCCGTTCCGCGAGATCACCCGTTACATTCGGTATCGGGAGCTGTTCGGCTGGCGCATTGTCTTTTTGAACCTGGCAGGGAATGTGCTGGGCTTTATGCCGTTCGGCGCGCTGCTGCCAATTCTTGTGCGGGGGCTCAGAAAATGCTGGAAAGCAGGACTACTCAGCTTTGAGGTGAGTGCAGTCATTGAAGTATCGCAGTTGCTGTTTCAGGTGGGGTGCTTTGATGCGGACGATATTATTCTGAACACGCTGGGCGGCGTGGTCGGCTATGCGGTGTTCTGGTGCTTCAGCCGGATTTACGTGCGGATGGGCGGTATTTCCACGGCGCATCCACAGGGAGGAGCAGGAAATTATGGCAAAACGACAGGTATATTCCTTTGAGGAAAAGAAATACTCGGCGAACGGGATCGCGTCCGCGATCATGGGGCTTGCATCCGTAGGTGTGCTTGCATTTGTGCTGCTCCTTTCCTTTCTTATGAAGGGAACGGCGAATACATGGATCGGCGCGGTCGGATTCGCGGGGATTCTGCTCGCATTCGGCGGGCTTAGCTATGGCTTCGCAGGTGCGAAGGATGAGTGCAAGTCTTACCTTTGCAGCAGACTCGGTACGATTATGAGCGCGATTGCGATCTGCGGCTGGTTTTTCATCGTATGTCTTGGGATTGCGGCGGGATGAGGAGCAGGTTTGCGCAGATAAGGAATGAGCGATGGAAGAATTGATACAAAGTGATCTGGAATATTTAGAGGAGCGGTACGGGCTTGCGATGGGGCGGATTTTAGAAATCCGCGCGGAGGAGACAGTTCCCGCTCCTTTTGCGGTTTATTTTAAATGTGTGGCGGATTTCCTGCTGCTGATAGGAGAACTGCGAAGAAAGCAGTCCGTCGGAGAGCTGGAGCAGTACACGCTGCAGCAGTGGCAGGAGCTCAATTATGCGCTGTACGCGGAGATCCTGCCGGAGCATTACGACAATAGCTACGGCAACCCGGCGTATGCGGTGCGAATGCTTGGGGAGACGTACGGCAGAATGCTGAGCTTTCTGTATGCGGAGCTGAGGGGACTTCCTGTTTACGTCTTTGAGGGGCGGCTGGAGGAGCAGGTCGTTCATCTGGAGCTGTTTCTGCAGATTTATCATTGCTTTGAACAGGAGGAACTGCCGCCGGAGCGGGAAATCCAGCAGATTCTTTACTGGTTTGCGAGCGATTACAGTGAACTGTTTGTTGCACACCGTGTCCGGGAGGGAATCGACCCGGAACTGGATTTTGCGGTGCGGATTGTCATGGACTCCGATCTGGAGGATCTGCGCTACCTCTACCGGTATGGCGAGTACGTCACCGCAAATGAGCTGGAAACGGCAAGATTTCTGAATACACTGCCGGAAGAGACCGTTGCAGCGATGGCGGATGTGTATACAGAGGGCTACCGGAAGGGCTTTGCGCTTGGCGGAAAGGATCTTTCGCGAAAGCGGACGGTGAACATCCGCTACACGCTAGGCTTTGAGCGGATGATCCGGCTGGCGGTCCGGAATTTTGAAAAAATGGGTCTGAAGCCGGTGATTTACCGCGCCGCAGTCAGTGTGCTGAACCGGCGCATGGGCGTGCGGATTGGCTACTTGAGTACGGTGCCGAACCGTCAGTTTGAGTACGATCACCGAGAGGACTGTGCCTTGTTCCTGGATAAGCGCTTTCTGGAGAGAAAGCTCAGCGTGATGCGCACAACGTATGAGAAGTGGAGGGAGCTGGCCGCGCAGCATGCGGGTCCGGCTGTGGTGGAGACCTTTGGGGAGGCGCCGTTTTCTCCGGAGGCGAATCCGGATGCCTGTGCGCTTTCCCTGAAGCAGCAGAAACTTCTGGTGTGGGAGAGTGGCGAGGTAGCACAGATCACGAACCACTATATTATAGGTAAAGAGAGGAGCTTCACCGCCATTGCATTTCCGATTCCGGCAATCGGGGCACAGTTTGCGGAGATTTTCCGGGAAACCGTGCGGATCAATACCCTGGATTATGTGCGGTATCAGCAAATCCAGCAGCATTTGATCGATGCATTGGATCAGGGCACCTCTGTGCATATCGCGGGGAAGGACGGCAACTGCACGGATCTTGTGGTGGCGCTTATGCCTTTGCGGGATGCTTCACGGGAAACACTGTTTGAAAATTGTGTTGCGGATGTCAATATACCGGTGGGCGAGGTGTTTACCTCCCCGAAGCTGGCCGGGACAAACGGTGTGCTGCATGTCAAGAGGGCTTATCTGGATGGGCTGCGGTATGAAAATCTCAGAGTGCAGCTGACAGACGGGATGGTGACAGGCTATGGCTGCGGTAATTTTGCCGGGAAGCAGGAGAATCAAAAGTATTTCTTTGAAAATGTGATGTTTCGCCATGATACACTGCCGCTCGGAGAGTTCGCGATCGGGACGAACACAGCGGCGTATGCGATGGCAAAGCGGTATGGGATCGGGGAAAAGCTTCCGATTCTGATTGCGGAAAAGATGGGGCCGCATTTTGCGCTCGGAGATACGTGTTATTGCTGGGCGGAGGATACGGCAGTCTTCAACCCGGACGGGAAGGAAATGATTGCGCGGGAGAATGAGGTGTCGGCTCTGCGCAGTAAGGCGCCGGAGAAAGCATATTTTGGATGCCATACGGATATTACGATTCCGTATGAAGAGCTGGGCTTCATCGAAGTAGTCTGCGCGGATGGCAGGCGGATTCCGGTCATAGAAGACGGCAGATTCGTGCTGGCGGGGACAGAGATACTGAATGAGGAGCTGGGAGGCTAGATAAAAAATAGTTCTGCGCGGGCATTGACAAGGGGAAGGATACTTAGTAGAATGAGTTCGTTCAAAGGTAGCGTTTCAGGGCTTTCCTGCATGCAGGCGCCTGTGACCGTTACTTCTATAGAAAGTGTATTACAACCAGTAAAGGAGAACGTACGATGGCAAAAGTAGGAATTGTTATGGGCAGCGATTCGGACATGCCGGTTATGAGCAAGGCGGCGGAGATGCTGGAAAAGTTTGGCATCTCATATGAAATGACAATTATTTCAGCGCACAGAGAGCCGGATACCTTTTTTGCGTATGCGAAAAGCGCCGAGGAGAAGGGCTTTCAGGTAATTATTGCCGGAGCAGGCATGGCGGCACATCTGCCGGGCATGTGTGCGGCGATCTTTCCGATGCCGGTAATTGGCATACCGATGCACACGACCTCGCTGGGAGGGCGGGATTCTCTGTATTCCATCGTACAGATGCCGACTGGTATTCCGGTGGCGACCGTGGCGATCAATGGCGGTGCGAATGCAGGGATTCTGGCAGCAAAGATTCTCGCGACTTCAGACCCGGAGCTGCTTGCAAAGGTGAAGGCGTATGCGGCAGAGTTAAAAGAGCAGGTTGAGAAGAAGGATGCACGGCTGCAGGAAGTCGGCTACCGGGAGTATATGAATAAATAAGTGGCTGTTCAGCGGGAACATCCCCGCGGGTACAGAACAGGAACCGCTGGAATGGTGATAGAGAAAACGCAGAAAAGTCCAGGGCAGGACTCAGGGAGGAACATAAATGGATTACAAGAAGGCTGGAGTAGACATCGAGGCAGGATACCGCTCAGTAGAACTGATGAAGGAGCACATCAAGAAGACCATGCGTCCGGAGGTGCTGACGAATATCGGCGGTTTTTCCGGAGCATTTTCCATGGAGAAGCTCAAAGGGATGGAGAAGCCGACGCTGGTGTCCGGCACAGACGGAGTCGGCACAAAGCTGAAGCTGGCGTTTGTGATGGATAAGCATGATACAGTCGGGATCGACTGCGTGGCGATGTGTGTCAACGACATTGCGTGCGCGGGCGGCGAGCCGCTGTTTTTCCTGGACTATATCGCGTGCGGCAAAAATTATCCGGAAAAAATTGCTGCGATCGTGAGTGGTGTCGCAGAGGGCTGCGTACAGTCGGGGGCAGCGCTGATCGGCGGCGAGACGGCAGAGATGCCGGGCTTCTATCCGGAGGATGAGTACGACCTCGCCGGGTTTGCGGTTGGCGTGGTCGATGAGAAGGATCTGATTACCGGAAAGGACCTTGCAGCGGGCGATGTTCTGCTGGGGATCGCGTCTTCCGGCGTGCACAGCAATGGATTTTCCCTCGTGCGGAAGGTGTTCCCGATGGACCGCGCTTCGCTCGACACGTATTATGAGGAGCTTGGGACGACGCTCGGGGAAGCGCTTTTGGCTCCGACCAAGATTTATGTAAAAGCGCTCCGTAGTGTCAGGGAAGCAGGCGTGACGGTCAAGGCATGCAGCCATATCACAGGCGGCGGCTTTTATGAGAATGTACCGCGCATGCTGCGGGATGGCGTGCGGGCAGTGATCCGAAAGGACAGCTATCCGATACCGCCGATTTTCAAGATGCTGGCCGAGCGGGGTGAGATTGAAGAAAAGATCATGTACAATACCTACAATATGGGCATCGGCATGGTAGTGGCAGTCGCGGCAGCGGATGCGGAAGCGGCGAAGGCAGCAATTGCGGCTGCTGGCGAGACCGCTTATGTGATTGGTGCCATCGAGGATGGAGAAAAAGGAGTAAGCTTATGCTGAGAGTGACAGTGCTGGTCTCAGGAGGAGGGACGAATCTGCAGGCGATTCTGGATGCCATTGCGGACGGTACGATTACCAACGCCCGCGTGGTGCGGGTGATCAGCAACAGCAAGAAGGCGTATGCGCTGGAGCGCGCGGCAAAGGCGGGGATTCCGGCGGTGTGCGTGACACGGGCAGATTATCCGGAAAAGGAAGCGTTCAATGCAGCGCTCCTTGCGGCGATCCAGGAGTCAGAGGCGGATCTCGTCGTGCTGGCGGGCTGCCTGGTGGTGATTCCGCAGTGTATTGTAGATGCATATCCCAATCGGATTATCAATATTCACCCGGCGCTGATACCATCCTTTTGCGGGACAGGGTATTATGGGCTGCGTGTGCATGAGGCAGTGCTGGCGCGCGGCGTGAAAGTGACCGGGGCGACGGTCCATTTTGTGGACGGAGGGACGGACACCGGGCCGATTCTTCTGCAGAAGGCGGTCGCAGTACAGCAGGGCGATACGGCAGAGGAGCTGCAGCAGCGCGTGATGCGGGAAGCGGAGTGGCTGCTGCTGCCGCGTGCGATTGATCTGATCGCGAACGGGAAGGTCCGCGTGGAGGATGGCAGAGCATTGATTAGCGATTGAGGATGAAGACTGCAAAGCTGTGGGCGGCCCCCGGCGGCTGAATTGTGCAGCCGGATCGCTATTTATGAAGTGCCGGAGAGGAGAATACAGACGATATGAAGGTTTTAATAGTAGGAAGCGGCGGACGGGAACATGCGATTGCGTGGAAGGCAGCGAGATCCCCGAAGGTGGAGAAGCTGTACTGTGCTCCGGGCAATGCCGGAATCGCGGAATATGCGGAGTGTGTGGACATCAAGGCGATGGAATTTGAGCGCCTTGCCGCATTTGCAAAGGAGCAGGAGATTGATCTGACCGTAATTGGAATGGATGATCCGCTGGTCGGCGGTATCGTGGATGTGTTTGAAGCGCAGGGCCTGCGTGTGTTCGGGCCGCGCGCAAATGCTGCGATCCTGGAGGGATCAAAGGCATTTTCGAAGGATCTGATGAAGAAATACCATATCCCGACTGCAGCGTATGAGACATTTGATACGGCAAAAGACGCGCTCGCTTATCTGGAAACGGCAAAGTTCCCGATTGTACTGAAAGCAGATGGCTTGGCGCTTGGAAAGGGCGTGTTGATCTGCAATACGCTGGAGGAGGCAAAGGCGGGGGTCCGGGAGATTATGACGGACCGGAAGTTTGGTGAGGCAGGAGCACGTATGGTAGTCGAGGAGTTCCTGACTGGCCGCGAGGTGTCAGTGCTGACCTTTGTCGACGGAAAGACGGTCCGGACGATGACCTCGGCACAGGATCACAAGCGTGCGGGAGACGGAGACACCGGGCTGAATACCGGCGGCATGGGGACATTTTCACCGAGCCCGTTCTACACGAAAGAGATTGATGCGTACTGCATGGAGCATATTTTCCAGCCGACCGTTGATGCGATGCGCGCGGAGGGCAGGGAGTTTAAGGGAATCATTTTCTTTGGCCTGATGCTGACGGCAGACGGGCCGAAGGTACTGGAGTACAATGCGCGGTTTGGAGATCCGGAGACGCAGGTAGTGCTTCCGAGGATGAAGACCGATCTTATTGACGCATTTGAAGCGTGCATTGACGGGACTTTGGATCAGCTGGAGCTGGAGTTTGAGGAGAATGCGGCAGTCTGTGTTGTACTGGCATCGGACGGTTATCCGGTCAGCTATCAGAAGGGATTTCTGATCGGGGGATTGCAGAAATTTTCCGAAAAGGACGGGTACTATGTGTTCCACGCCGGAACAGCGAGAAAACCAGAAGGGATCGTCACGAATGGAGGCCGTGTGCTCGGTGTGACAGCGAAGGGCGAGAACCTGAAGGCAGCGCGCGCAAATGCATATAAAGCTGTAGATTGGATAACATTTGAAAATAAGTATTACCGGCATGATATCGGGAAGGCAATCGACGAGGTGTAGGTGCTATTTTTGAACAGTTCTTAAGAAGAGGCGGATTGCGTGTGGAGTGATGAGGGCTTCCTGACAGCCGCGAAAGGAAGGGGAGTGTAAGGAACCATGAGAAGGAAGAAGACGAAATGGAGGGGCTTACTGCTTGCGGCTCTGATGCTGCTGTGGGTATGCGGAATCGGAGCGCTGGCATCGGGCGCATCCAGCGATAATTCCCTGTCCTCGCTCGGAATTACAACGGAGGGAGCGACGGTATCGCCGGAGTTTGCATACGGCACGACCGAATATGACGTCACTGTGCCGGGAGGGACGACACGTCTGGAGCTGGATCCGGTGACGTCGCATCCCAACGCATGGATTGTCGGCATTACGGGACAGGATATCGGGGAGAATGGCAAGGCAACGGTAACGATTACGGTATCGGCGGAAAATGGAAGCCAGTATCCGTATTATCTGCATGTCAAGACAGATCCGACTACCTCTGCACCGGCGACGGAGCAGCAGACAGAACCGCCGACCGAACCGGAAACAGAGCCGGAGCCGGAGACCGAGGATCCGCGCTATGTCCGCGTGGAGCGCAGCTCTCTGGAGGAGGCGGATCACGCGATTAAGTCTCTGAAAGAAGAAGTGGTAGATTACCGCGACCGCATGAATCTTCTGACGATGATTCTGTATGGAATGATCGGGCTTTGCGTGGTACTGCTGTTTGTGGTGATTAATCTGCTGCTGAAGCGGAGAGATATGAAGTCGGAGCTGAAGGAGTACCGGAGCTACGGATATACGGGCGGCGCCGCTGACGGAGCACAGGATCAGGATGCGGGGTATGCCGGGTATGGATATCCGGATGAAAACGGCGGTTATCCGGAGGAAGGCTATCCGGCCGGCAATGGCGGGTATGCGGATTCCGGTATATCCAGTGGGAGCGGCGCCTACGGGGAGCCTGGCTTCCAGAATGCAGACGGCGGCTACGGAAGGGCTGGATTCCAGGATGGAAATGGCAGCTATGGAGAGCCTGACTTGCAGAACGCAGACAGCGGTTATGGGGAGTCTGGCATCGGCGGAGAGGATCGCGTTGCAGGAGCTGGCTATCCTGGCGGAGGTGCAGCTGGCGCAGAGGACGGATGGGACGACTCCGACGGTGGATTTCTGACAGAGGCAGATTCGGGCCGGACAAAAGCAGCGGGACGGCTGCGCCGCGAGAAAAAAACGAAGGCAGTGAAGGACGATCCGGATACGGTTCCAAAGCCGTCAAAAGCCAGGAAGAAGACCAGGAAGATGCCGGAATATGACGCGGCTGAGCCGGAGCACCAGTATGAGCCGCCGAAGAAAAAAACACAGGATAAGGTCGGAATCGATATGATTGATCTGTAATTTGCTGTGAATAATAAGTACGCGGGGAAGTCCACAGGGGATTCGGAGAGAACTCCTGTGGACTTCTCATGCTGAATCTAACAACATCTGACAGTTGACACGTTCGGCTATCTGTTATATGATTACTGACACACAAACTGTGCGATCAGGCCTCTGGACCTTCCGGGGGAAATGGAATAATTTTTGCAGGCGGATGGCAGGCAGAAGAATCATGAGGTGTGGCAGAGTCACTTAGGAGGAGGCAGCGGATGCTGATTGAGATAGATTTTCAAAGCGAGGAAGCGATTTATATGCAGCTTCGGAATCAGATTGTACTGGGAATAGCGACATCTGTGCTGCAGGAAGGAGATGTGCTTCCATCGGTGCGGCAGCTTGCGGATGATATTGGGATCAATATGCATACGGTAAATAAGGCGTATTCCGTGCTGCGGCAGGAAGGGTTCGTGACAATGGACCGGCGGAAGGGCGCAGTGGTGACGCTGGACGACAATAAGGCGCAGGCGGCAGCGGAGATGCGGCGGCATCTGAGAGTGCTTCTGGCAAAAGGCATCTGCAAAAATATTACGCGTGCGGAAGTGCATGCGATGGTGGATGAGTGCTTTGACGTTTATGAGCCGCAGGAGTAGTTAAGTGAGTAGGAGGATATCTGGATGCAGATTGAGTATACGAGAAGCGCGATGGAGGTGCTTCATCTGGCGAAGCGGACTGCAAAAATGTGTGGACACAGCTATGCCGGATCGGAGCATCTGCTTGTCGGGCTTGTAAAGGAGCAGGAGGGCACGGCCGGCGTCATCCTGCGCGCGCGCAAAGTGGAGGAAAAGAAGCTGATGGAGCTGATCGACCGGCTGATAGCTCCGGAACGCATGGAAAACAAGCCGCAGGAGCGGTGGTCGCCGCGTGCGGAGAGTATTTTGAAGGACAGCGAGGAGGTCGCTCATTTCCTGGAGAGCGATACGGTCGGGACGGAGCATATTCTGCTCGCGATTTTGCGCGATGTAGAATGCGTCGCTGCGCGGCTTTTGCATACGCTGGGAATTGCGATTCCGAGGCTGTACGCCGATATCGCCGGGGTGATCGGCATGGAGGACGAAAAGTATAAGGAGCTGGTCCGGCAGGCAAAGGAGGCATCCGACAGTGACAGCGTGAGCACGACGCCAATGCTGGATCAGTATAGCCGGGATCTGACCTGGCTGGCAGCCAATCACCGTCTGGATGTGACGGTCGGAAGAGAAGCGGAGATCGAGCGGCTGATCCAGATTCTCTGCCGTCGTACGAAGAATAACCCCTGCCTGGTCGGTGAGCCTGGCGTGGGCAAGACTGCCATCGTAGAAGGACTCGCACAGCGGATCGAGCAGGAGGATGTGCCGGAGCCGATGCGCGGAAAGCGCGTGGTGACGCTGGATATGGCAGGAATGGTGGCTGGCTCCAAGTACCGGGGCGAATTTGAGGAGCGGATCAAGCGGATCATTGCGGAGGTCATTGACAGCGGCGATGTTCTGCTGTTCGTGGATGAGCTGCACACGATTATCGGGGCAGGCGGCGCCGAGGGTGCGCTGGATGCGTCTAATATTCTGAAGCCCTCCCTGTCGCGCGGAGAGCTGCAGCTGATCGGTGCGACGACACAGGAAGAATACCGGAAATATATTGAGAAGGATGCTGCCCTGGAGCGGAGATTCCAGCCGATCCAGGTCGAAGAGCCGTCGGAGGGGGAAACCACGGAAATTTTGCGGGGGCTGCGTCCTGCCTATGAAAAGCATCACAAGGTGACGATCACGGACGAAGCGCTGGAGGCAGCTGTGAAGCTGTCGGCACGCTATATCAATGACCGGTTCCTGCCGGATAAGGCGATTGACCTGATGGATGAGGCGGCCGCGCGCAGGCAGCTCGGATATTTCCGGGCCGGAGAGCAGGCGCGGAAGCTGCAGGAGGAGAGCGAACGCCTGGCAAATGAGCGGGAGGATGCGATCCGTGCGGGCGATTTTGCTGCGGCAAAGGAGCTGAATCTGCAAAAGGCGGCACTGGATGAGAAGCTGGAGCGGCAGAAAAAGCGCATCAGCCAGAAGCAAAACGGGAAGGAAGCGGAAGTGACGCGTGAGGATATTGAGCAGATCGTTTCCGCATGGACCAAGATTCCAGTGCAGCGCCTGGCAGAGCAGGAGGGAAAACGGCTGCTGCGTCTGGACGCAGAGCTGCACCGGCGGGTTATCGGACAGGAGGAGGCTGTGCAGGCGGTCGCGAAGGCCGTGCGCAGGAACCGTGCCGGCCTGAAAAATCCGATGCGTCCGATTGGTTCCTTCCTGTTTCTCGGACCGACCGGCGTCGGCAAGACGGAGCTTGCCAAAGCGCTGGCACAGATCGTATTCGGGAGCGAGCAAGCGCTGATCCGCGTAGACATGTCGGAGTATATGGAGAAG
>DKWE01000090.1:15001-41555 GCA_002491565.1 Lachnospiraceae bacterium UBA7160
TGTCGGAGTATATGGAGAAGCACACGGTGTCCCGGCTCGTCGGCTCTCCGCCGGGCTATGTGGGCTATGAGGAGGGCGGCCAGCTTTCCGAGAAGGTGCGCCGCAACCCATATTCGGTTATTTTGTTTGATGAAATCGAAAAAGCGCACCCGGACATTTTCAATATTCTGCTGCAGGTGCTCGATGAAGGACACATTACAGACGGGCATGGCCGGAAGGTTGATTTCAAGAATACGGTGCTGATCATGACGTCCAATGCGGGAGCGCAGTCTATTATCGCGCCGAAGCATCTGGGATTTGGCGCGGGCAAGGATGAAAAGAAAAATTACGAGACGATGAAGGGAAGCGTTATGGAGGAGGTGCGGCGGATCTTCAAGCCGGAGTTCCTGAACCGGATTGATGAGACGATCGTGTTCCATGCGCTGACGAAGGAGGAAATCTACCAGATTACCGGGCTGCTGCTTTCGGAGCTGGAGGAGCGCTGCCAAAAGCAGATGGAGATCACGCTGAAGGTCAGCACCGCGGTGAAAAAGGAGATCTCGGAGGCCGGATTCGATGAAAAATATGGGGCAAGACCGCTGCGAAGGGCTGTACAGAGCAGGATCGAGGACGCGCTGGCAGAGGAGATCCTTGCAGGAAGGGCCCACAGAGGGGACACGGTGCATGTCGGCGTGAAGAAGGGAAAGCTCACGTTTGAGGCAGAGCAGACGGATCATAAATAGAAGGATGCCCGTATTCGGCTGCTCTTGTCTGTGACAAATAATTGACATGCTTTCAGAACAAAATTTTATGGAATTCTGACCATGAATATGGTAAGATAACAAGGAAGCAGTGACCATTCAAAGGATGGAAATAATTGCCGGGCGTGAATGGAAACAATGGATGAGTATACACACAGGAGGACCTGAAGATGTCAGGAATTAGAGAACTTATTCGCAGGGAAGAGGATGGTACGATCAGCTTTGGCGCTTATGAGCTGGCGGAAAAGTCAAAGAAGTCGGATTTTGAGTATGAGGGGGATCTTTATAAGGTCAAGACATTTGCAGATATCACAAAGCTGGAGAGGAATGGCATGTTTGTCTACGAGTCTGTTCCCGGTACAGCGGTGCATCACTTCCACTCTACAGAGAATGGCGTTTCCTTTGAGGTCGAGGGAGACAAGGATGTGCAGCTGATCCTGGGACTTGAGGAGGACGCGGAGTATAAGATTTACATTAATGATACCAACGTCGGGAAGATGACGACAAACATGGGAGGCAAGCTGGTGCTGAGCGTGGAAGTCGCCGCGGCGGATCTGGTGCCGGTAAAGGTAGTGAAGCTGTAATGCCAAAGGCAAAAACGATTTTTTTCTGCCAGAATTGCGGATTTGAGTCTTCCAAGTGGATGGGGCAGTGCCCTGGCTGTAAAGAATGGAATACATTCGCGGAGGAGCCGCAGGCTCCTTCTGGCAAGAGAGCAGCGTCCCAGGCTGCGCAGGGAGGCTCAAGGGAGCTTGCGCGGCCGAGGACGCTTGCGGAGATTGAGGCAAATGATGCTGCGAGAACGACGACTGGGATGAATGAGCTGGACCGTGTGCTTGGAGGCGGCATTGTGCAGGGCTCCCTGGTTCTGGTAGGCGGAGATCCCGGCATTGGCAAATCGACGCTGCTCTTGCAGGTTTGCAGGAATCTCTCCGGGACAGGGCGAAAGGTGCTCTACATCTCCGGCGAGGAATCGCTGCAGCAGATTCGTCTGCGCGCTGCGCGTATGGGGAACTTTTCGGAGCATCTGCTGCTTCTGTGTGAGACAAACCTGTCGGATATTCGGGAGGCGATCGCGCGTGTGCAGCCGCAGATCGTGGTGATTGATTCGATTCAGACAATGTTCAATGAGTCTGTCTCGAGCGCGCCGGGCAGTGTCTCACAGGTGCGGGAGTCTACCGGCGTCCTGATGCAGATCGCAAAGACGCAGAATATTACGGTTTTCATTGTCGGACATGTGACCAAGGAAGGGGTTGTAGCAGGGCCGCGTGTGCTGGAGCACATGGTGGATACGGTTCTCTATTTTGAGGGCGACCGCTATGCTTCGTACCGGATCCTGCGCGGAGTGAAGAACCGCTTCGGCTCGACCAATGAGATTGGCGTGTTTGAGATGCGTGAGAGCGGACTGGCGGAGGTGGCGAATCCGTCCGAGTATATGCTGGAGGGAAGGCCAGAGGGCGCTTCCGGCTCCGTCGTCGCGTGCACGATGGAAGGGACCCGTCCGGTGCTGCTGGAGGTACAGGCACTCGTCTGTCAGAGCAATCTGGCATTTCCGCGCCGTACCGCGGCAGGCACGGACCTGAACCGCGTAAATCTGCTGATGGCAGTTCTGGAGAAACGGGCCGGGCTCCGGCTTGCCGCCTGTGATGCGTATATCAATATTGCAGGGGGTATCCGGATGAATGAGCCGGCACTGGATCTGGGCATTGTGCTGGCTGTTGCGTCCAGTATGCGGGATGTGCCGGTCGATGAGAAGACAATTGCGTTTGGAGAGGTCGGCTTAAGCGGTGAGGTCCGCTCGGTCACTATGCCGGAGCAGCGCGTCCGCGAGGCCAAAAAGCTGGGCTTTACAACGGTGATTCTTCCGGCTGGCTGCAAAAAGCAGGCAAGCCGCGTGGAAGGGATCGAATTGATCTGTGTCCGAAATGTCCGCGAAGCAATTCAGGCAATTTTCTGATTTTTTTGAAAAAACCCATTGACAGATTTCGTTTTTCGTGGTATAAAAGAAAGGCCGATGGGACAGAGGGGCTTGGTCAAGTGGCATGACAGGAGTCTCCAAAACTCTTAGTGGGAGTTCGATTCTCTCAGCCCCTGTTTTACACACAGACATTTGTCTGTGTGTATTTTTTTGCAAATATCCTGACGTACTTCTTGTCTGGGTTGCCAGGATAGTAACTATGTACAAAGGAATAAACTGGCAAACCAGTAAAAACTACTTGACAGAAGAAGAAATTATTCATAGAATATGCAGTATGTGCGCGGACAGATGTCTTGTGCAGGCGGAAACGGCGGTGCGGGGATAAGCGCGGAAAGCAGAGGGTATTGTCTGCCCTGCAACTTTAACCAAATGAATTGCTAATGCAATAAAACACCGCTGCTATAAACCAGAAAAACATGAAAGAAGGAGAAAAATTATGGCAAAATACATCGTAAAACGTATCGGGCTTGCGATTGTGACCATCTGGGTCGTGGCTACCCTGACCTTTTTTCTGATGAATTTCGTCCCTGGCGGACCATTCCTGTCAGAAAAAGCGGTGAGCCCGAAGGCAATGGCAGCCCTGGAGGAAAAGTATGGACTCGATAAGCCGCTGTGGGAGCAGTACGTCACCTATATGACAGACGCGCTTCACGGGGATTTCGGGGCCAGCCTAAAGCAGCGCGGTCGGACGGTAATGTCTATCATTACATCGAAGTTCCCGGTATCTGCGCGGGTGGGGGGGCTTGCTGTGCTCGCTGCTTTCTGTATCGGCGTGCCGCTCGGCTGTTTTTCCGCGATGAACCGGGGAAAAGCACTTGACAGCTTCATTATCGTAGTCGCGACCTTCGGCATCGCGGTCCCGAGCTTCGTTGTCGGTACCGTGCTGATGTACGTATTCAGTGTTCGGCTCGGATGGGTGTCCTCTCTTGGTCTGAAAAACTGGACGAACTACATATTGCCGGTGACTGCGCTGGCATTTTACCCGACCGCGTACATCACCCGGCTGATGCGTTCCTCGATGCTGGATGTGCTGGGACAGGATTACATGCGGACTGCGCGCGCGAAGGGCCTCAATCAGATCATTTCCCTGTTCAAGCATGCGCTGCGCAATGCGATTCTTCCGGTTGTCACGTATATGGGGCCGCTGCTGGCGTATACGGTGACTGGAAGCTTCATCGTCGAGAAGATTTTTACCATTCCGGGCCTTGGCGGAGAATTTATCGGTTCGATCTCGAACCGTGATTATACGGTGATCATGGGAACGACGATTTTTCTGGCTTCGCTGATTGTACTTATGAATGTTGTGGTCGATATCGCATACAAGCTGATCGATCCGCGCATCAAGCTGAAATAGGAGGGGAAGATCATGAAAGACAATCCAAATCCATTGAGTTTTCAGAGCAGGCTGAATCCGGATGATTTCTTTCCCGCTTCCAGCGAGGAAAAGGAAAGCCTAGTTATCATGCGCGAGAGCGTGGGCTTCTGGCGCGACGGCATGCGTCGGTTCCGCAAAAATAAAATCGCGATGGTCAGCCTGGTCATCGTCATCCTGATTATGATTTTTTCCTTTATTGTGCCGATTTTTTATCCCTACACCTATGAGCAGCAGGTCAAGGGGAGCAACAATCTTGCCCCGATGACCTACTCGGAGGAAGAACAGGCAAGGATCGACGCGGGGGAATCCGTATTTCCGCACATCCTCGGAACAGACAAGCTGGGGCGTGATTATGCGATCCGCGTCATGATGGGCAGCCGGATTTCTTTGATTGTAGGCTTGGTCGCTGCATTCATTATTCTGGTCATCGGCTCTGTCTTTGGTTCGGTCGCTGCATTCTTCGGCGGATGGGTGGACCTGATTATGATGCGTCTTGTCGATATCATTTACACGGTCCCGGATGTGCTTCTGATTGTGCTTTTGTCCTTTGCCTTAAAGGCGCCGCTGGAGACACTGTCCATGCAGCCGGGCTTTGGATGGATCCGGACGCTTGGCCCGAACCTGATCAGTATCTTCATCGTGTTTGCCCTGCTGTACTGGGTCGGCATGGCGCGTATGGTGCGCGGCCAGATCCTGGCACTAAAAGAAAGTGAGTACGTCACGGCGGCGCGTGCGCTCGGAGCTTCCAGCGCGCGGATCATCCGCAAGCACCTGCTGACGAACTGTATCGGCACGCTGATCGTGATGACGACGCTGCAGATCCCGTCCTCGATTTTCACAGAGAGCTTCCTGAGCTTTCTGGGCCTGGGGGTTGCGGTTCCGATGCCGTCGCTTGGCAGTCTGGCCAGCGAAGCGCTGAACGGAATCAATACCTACCCGTATCTGCTGTTTATTCCGGCAG
Source organism: Lachnospiraceae bacterium UBA7160 (assembly GCA_002491565.1). Classification (GTDB taxonomy): domain Bacteria; phylum Bacillota; class Clostridia; order Lachnospirales; family Lachnospiraceae; genus Choladousia. The sequence continues at coordinate 20,056 of DKWE01000090.1, forward strand.
GACTGATCAGCCTGATTATCCTGAGCTTTAACCTGCTCGGGGACGGCCTGCGCGATGCGTTTGACCCGAAGATGAAGAATTGATGGGAGGAGCGAGACGATGAGTGAATATCTGGTAAATATCGAACATGAGCGCCTCTCCTTCTTTACACCGGCAGGCGAGGTCAAGGCATTAAATGATGTGAGCATCCGGATCCGCGAGGGCGAGGTGCTCGGAATCGTCGGAGAGAGCGGTTCCGGCAAGTCGGTGACAGCCTACAGCCTGATGGGGTTGACGGCATATCCGGGCAAGCTGCTGGGCGGCACCCTGGATTTCAATGGCCATCGCATCAATGATATGACAGAGAAGCAGATGCAGAAAATCCGTGGAAATGAGGTTTCCATCATTTTCCAGGACCCGATGACGAGCCTGAATCCGGTCTTTACGATCGGCAATCAGATCCGCGAGGTGCTGAAGCTGCATACAGATAAATCAAAGAGTGAGATTCAGGACCGCGCGCGGGAGCTTCTGCAGCTTGTTGGCATCAATGAGCCGGACCGGCGGCTGAAGCAGTATCCGCACGAGCTCTCCGGAGGTATGCGGCAGCGCGTCATGATCGCGATTGCGCTTGCGTGTGAGCCGAAGCTGCTGATCGCGGACGAGCCGACGACGGCGCTGGATGTGACGATCCAGGCGCAGATCCTGGAGCTGATGATGGAGCTGAAGGACAAACTGGGCATGGCGATCATGATGATCACACATGACCTCGGTGTTGTGGCGAGCATGTGCGACCACATCGCGGTCATGTATGCCGGAAATATCGTCGAGTACGGTGAGACAGACGATATTTTCTACAATCCGAAGCATGAATATACGAAAGGGCTGCTGCGCAGCATCCCGCGCATGGACAGCAAAGAGCACGAGCGTCTGGTTCCGATCGAGGGGACTCCGGTCGATCTGCTGAATCCTCCGAAGGGCTGTCCGTTTGCGTCCCGCTGTGATCAGTGTATGCGGATCTGTCTGAGGGAGAAAGCGCCGGTCACTCATTTTGGAGAGACCCATTATTCCACCTGCTGGATGAACCAGAAGGCGGAGCTGGAAGGAGGTAAGCGGCAATGAGCGAACAGCTACTCAAAGTAGAGCATCTCTACCAGTATTTTCCGGCAGGAGGCCGCGGAAAAAACAGAAAATATGTGCAGGCTGTGGATGATGTGTCCCTGACGATCCAGAAGGGAGAGACTCTTGGCCTGGTGGGGGAGTCTGGCTGCGGCAAGACGACGACCGGCCGGTCCATCCTGCGGCTGTACGAGCCGACAAAGGGGCGGATCACTTATAAGAACGAGGTGCTGTTTGACAGCGGCAATGTCCCGATGATGGATGAGAGCGGACAGGATATTCTGGAGGGCGGAAAGCCGAAGCTTGGCAAGAAGACCGCAGTCAATATGAAGCCGTACCGACGCGAGATGCAGATCGTATTCCAGGACCCGTATGCGAGCCTGGACCCGCGTATGACGGTCGGAGACATCGTCGGAGAGGCGCTGGACATCCATCACCTGACTTCGAGTAAAAAAGAGCGTTATGATAAGATCCAGAGACTTCTGGAGTGTGTCGGGCTGAATTCGGAGCACGCGAACCGTTATCCGCACGAGTTTTCCGGCGGCCAGCGGCAGCGTGTCGGTATCGCACGCGCCCTGGCAGTTGATCCGAAATTTATCGTCTGCGATGAGCCAATTTCCGCGCTGGACGTATCGATCCAGGCACAGGTCGTCAACATGTTCGAGGATCTGCAGGCGCAGATGGGGCTGACTTACCTGTTTATCGCGCATGATCTTTCTGTTGTGAAGCACATCTCGAACCGCATCGGCGTGATGTATCTGGGCAAGCTGGTCGAGCTGGCGGACAGCTATGAGCTGATCTTCCACGGCGTGCATCCGTACACGCAGAGCCTGGTATCCGCGATCCCGATCGCAGACCCGAAGGTGGCGCGCGCAAACAAGCGTATCGTCCTTCAGGGCGATGTTCCGAGCCCCTTAAACCCGCCGTCCGGCTGCCGCTTCCGCACCCGCTGTCCGTATGCGACCGCCCGGTGCGCGGAGGAAGTGCCGAAGTGGAAGGAAGTCAGCAAGGGTCATTTTGCAGCGTGTCACAAATATGATTGAGTTATAATTTGTCCGGGAAATGAGATCGATTCATAACGATTTTCCAAACTATAACTGACAGAAATCAAACTTTTAGTAGACAAATAAATTTCATCGTGCTATACTGCTAAAGTATTAGCAATTTGGCGTATCAAAACACGTCAAATTACATAGGAACCAAACACGTATGTAACAGCCCACAGGGTTGTCTGCATAAATTTCATTCTTCAAAGAGGAGGACAATGATGAAAAAGAAAGTAATCAGCATGCTGCTTGCAGCTGCGATGACCGTTTCCATGGTAAGCGGGACCGTACTGACCGTAGCAGCAGAAGAGACTGGCAAAGAGCTGTCTGTACAGGTGGGACCGAACCCGGAGACCATCGACCCGGCACTGAACAGTGCGGTAGACGGCGGCAACATGCTTCTGCATGCATTTGAGTGTCTTCTGACCGTAGACCAGGAGGGCAAGATCGCTCCGGGTCAGGCAGAGTCCTGGGAAGTAGATGAGGAGGACGGCCTTACCTGGACGTTCCATCTGCGTGACGGCCTGAAGTGGTCCGATGGCAGCGACCTGACTGCGAACGACTTCGTTTACAGCTGGAGACGTGTCTGCGATCCGGAGGTAGCTGCTCCGTACGCAGAGACCGTGCTTGGCATGGTGAAGGGCTTCGACGAAGCAATCGACGGCAATCTGGAAGCGCTTGCAGTGACTGCAGTTGACGACAAGACGCTGCAGGTAGAGCTTAGCGCTCCGTGTACTTACTTCGACAGCCTGGCTGCATTCGCAACCCTGAGCCCGGTGCAGGAAGCAACGGTAGAGGCAAACGGCGAAGCGTGGGCAATCGACGCGGCGACCTATGTATCAAACGGACCGTTCTACGTAACCGAGTGGGTACCGGATTCCTACATCCTGATGAGCAAGAACCCGTACTACTGGAACGCAGACGCGATCAAGCTCGGCAGCATCCGCTGGAACCTGATCGAGGATTCCAACGCAGCTTACAGCGCATACCAGAATGGCGAAGTCCTGATGATCAAGGACGTTCCGACTGAAGAGATCCCGAGCCTGGAGGGCAACGAGGAGTTCCACGTAGAGCCGATTATCGGTACCTACTATATTTCTTACAACGACCAGGTAGAGCCGTTCAACAATCCGCTTGTCCGTAAGGCTCTGAACCTGGCAATCGACCGTGAGTATGTGGCAAATACCCTGATGCAGGGTACGTATTCTCCGGCGACCAACTTCATGGGACCGGGCTGGAAGGATACTGACGGAACAGATTTCTGTGAGAAGGCAAACGGCGGCCAGCCGTACCTGAGCGCAACTGCGGATATCGAGGGCGCTAAGGCAGCGCTTGCTGAGGCAGGCTATCCGGACGGCGAGGGCCTTCCGGTGCTTCACTACAGCACGAACGACGCAGGTTATCATAAGGTAGTTGCTGAGTACCTGCAGCAGGCATGGAAAGAGATCGGCGTTGATCTTGAAGTCGAGATCGTAGAGTGGTCCAGCTTCACTCCGCAGCGTCGTGCAGGCGATTACGAGATCGCTCGTAACGGTTGGGTAGGCGACTACAGCGATCCGTCCAACATGCTGGATCTGCTGTACTCCTCAAATGGTAACAACGATGGTAAGTACGCAAGCGAAGAGTATGATGCAGCGATGGATATCGCCCGCAGCACGATCGACGTGGCAGAGCGTTCCGCAGCGCTGCACCAGGCAGAGGATATCATGATGGCTGATTCTGCATGCTGCCCGCTGGCTTACTACAATGACTTCTGGCTCCAGAGCCCGAAGATCACCGGCGCATGGCATTCCGCATACGGCTACTGGCACTTCATGTACGCGGACATCGCAGAGTAATTTTCAGGCAATAAAATACAAATGATAAAACGCCGGGTACTGCCGCAGGGCAGTATCCGGCGCTTTGCGTAGAAAAAATATGGTTGTTATGTTTTTCTGTGTATGTTAGACTAACAAATAAGAAAGAACGTGGCAAAAGCAGCATTTGTGCTGATGGGAGAGGAATCCATGAGTAAGACATTCAACATCAGCGGAGACTGCAAGGCGGAGCTTCACTATATGGTCGATATTACGGAGCGATTGAAGAATTCTGGTTGTTAGAATCGGTTACGATAAGGAAACGAAGGTTCACAGGTGCAGGGGGGAGGAAGTACCTGGCTGATCATCGGGAGGCGGGGAAGATTTATGAGAAAGAAATTACCGGTGGGCATAGAGAGTTTTGAGGATTTTCGGAAAGAGGACTTTTACTATGTAGATAAAACCATGTTTATTGCTGACTTATTGTACAACTGGGGAAAGGTAAATCTCTTTACCCGTCCCCGGCGTTTTGGAAAATCATTAAACATGAGTATGTTGAGATCATTCTTTGAAGTAGGAACAGATAAAACATTATTTGATGGCTTGAAGATCACACAGGAAAAAGAATTGTGCGAAAAATATATGGGAAAGTTTCCTGTAATATCGCTCACAATGAAAGGTGTAGATGGATTGGATTTTGAATCCGCGAAAGAACAGCTTCAAATGCTGATAGGTACACAAGCAGAGAGGTTTGCCTTTTTGCTGGCCAGTGACAGACTCACGGAGAATGATAAAGCGAAATACCGTTCCCTGACCTCCCTCAATAATGGAAACTACCAGATGACGGATGCTGTGTTGAAAAACAGTGTGCAGACATTATGTTATCTTCTTTCAAAACATTACGGCAGTAAGGTGATTATTTTGATTGATGAGTATGATGTGCCGCTTGATAAGGCATTCCAGGCTGGATATTATGATAAAATGGTTTCCCTCATCCGTAATTTGTTCAGTAATGCATTAAAAACGAATGAATATCTGTATTTTGCAGTTCTGACTGGCTGTCTGCGAATTTCAAAGGAAAGTATTTTTACAGGGCTGAATAATCTGAAGGTTCATACTATTACAGACAGCAGATACAATGAATATTTCGGATTTACAGATGAGGACGTCCATGGAATGTTGGAATTTTATGGATTGGAAATTTATACAGATATCATAAAAGAATGGTATGACGGATATCAGTTTGGCGGCGTTTCCGTGTACTGCCCATGGGATGTAATCAATTATTGTGACGCTTTATTGGAAGACCCGGAGGCTGAACCTGAGAATTACTGGGCAAATACAAGCGGAAATGTCATGTTACGTCGGTTTATCGGTAAATCAGATCGACAGACAAGGAGTGAGATTGAGCGCTTGATTGCCGGGGAAAGCATCGTAAAAACAGTCAATCAGGAGCTGACCTACAGTGAACTGGACAGATCCATAAATAATCTATGGAGTGTATTGTTTACCACAGGCTACCTGACACAGAGAGGGCGGAAATCGAGAGGACAATGCAGTCTGGTGATTCCCAACCGTGAGATATGGGAACTGTTTATCAATCAGATTCAGGAATGGTTCCATGAGGAGAGCATAGCAGATACCAAAATGCTGCAGCGTTTCTGCGAAGCCTTTCCAAAGGGAGATGCAGCTACAGTAGAAGAAATGTTGAATGGGTATTTATGGAAGTCTATCAGTATCCGCGATACGGCAGTGAGGAAGGAAAGAAAAGAAAACTTCTTTCATGGAATGCTTCTTGGACTGCTGCAGTTTGAGAATAACTGGGAGATTGAATCAAACGCAGAATCAGGAGACGGATATAGTGATATCGCCATAAGGACACCAAACAGAACCGGCGTTGTCATTGAGGTAAAGTATGCAGACGGCGGCAATCTGGAAAAAGCCTGTGAAGCTGCATTAGAACAAATCGAAACAAAAAAATATGTTTCCTCGCTCCAGAGGGACGGCATGAAAGAAATTATAAAATATGGGATTGCTTTCTATAAAAAGCAATGTAAAGTCCTGGAAGGATAAGCAGGGTTGCTTTTTGTTCTATTCAATTTTCTTCATGAAAGAACATTGCCCATAAAGCGCATTCTCTTGCAATCTTCTGGAAATGCAGGTATAATGAGGTGGGCCAGCCGGAGAGAGGATTTTTGTTACAGTTCACGCATCAATTGTCCCAGGAGACGTTTTCGTGCGAACGCACAAAACTTCCGGTTTTTCTGGCTGAGCGAAGAATTCAGGAGATGGACAAAATGGTCAAAGACAGAATTAAAGCGCTTCGGGCGCGGATGAAAGAGCAGGGAATCGATGCCTGCATGATTCCCACTGATGATTATCATGCATCGGAGTATGTAGGGACATTTTTTAAATGCAGAACGTATATCACAGGCTTTACCGGATCAGCCGGGACGGCGGTAGTTACACAGGATATGGCCGGGCTGTGGACGGATGCGCGTTATTTTATTCAGGCAGAACGGCAGCTATCCGGCAGCGGCGTCGATCTGTATCGGATGCACGAGCCGGGAGTGCCCACAGTTGAGGCATTTCTGAAGCAGACATTGAAAAAGGGCCAGCGTCTTGGCTTTGACGGCCGGTGCGTCGGTGCGAAATCAGCAGAGAAGCTCGTGAAGGAGCTGAAGGCGCAGGGCGTGGAGACGGTCTGCGACGTGGATCTGGTCGGCGATATCTGGACGGACCGCCCGGCACTTTCATGTGAGCCGGCCTGGGAGCTGGATATGAAGTGGGCCGGGAAGTCGCGGGAGGACAAGATCAGCGAAATCCGCGGCAAGGTTGCGGAGGCAGGCGCGGATCTGTTCCTGCTGACGAAGCTGGAGGATATCGCGTGGCTGCTGAATATCCGCGGAAATGATATCCACACCGTGCCGGTGGTGCTTTCCTATCTGATGATGAGCAAGGATGAGATCCGGCTATACGCGAATGAGAAGGCATTTTCGGCAGAACTTACGGAGACGCTGGCAAAGGCAGGTGTGACCTTGCATCCATACAATGATATTTACAAGGATACCGCTGCGATTGAGGCAGGCAAGAAGGTGCTGCTGGATCGGGGCACAGCGAATTACCTGCTGGTGCAGAGCATTCCGGAGGGCGTAGAGCTGATTGACCGCCAGAATCCGACGCTGCTTGCGAAGGCGGTGAAGAATCCGATCGAGGTGGAAAATGAGCGGATTGCACATATCAAGGACGGCGTTGCGGTCACGAAGTTTATGTACTGGCTGAAAACGAATGTCGGAAAAATGAAGATTACTGAGTGCTCTGCAGCGGAGTATCTGAATGCGCTGCGCAAGGAGCAGGAGCATTTTGTGGACAACAGCTTTGACCCGATCGTTTCCTACGGGGAGCATGCGGCGATGAACCATTATTCCCCGTCTCCGGAGACGGATGTCGAGGTAGAGCCGCACGGGCTGCTGCTTGCAGATACGGGCGGACATTATCTGGAGGGTTCTACGGATATCACGAGAACCTTTGCGATGGGTCCGATCACAGAGGATGAGAGATGGCACTATACGGCAGTCCTGCGCGGACACCTGGCACTGGCGAATGCGAAATTCCTCTACGGCTGCACCGGCATCAATCTGGACTACCTAGCGCGTGAGCCGCTCTGGGAGCGCGGCGAGGACTTCAAGCACGGCACCGGCCACGGCGTCGGCTATCTGCTGAGCGTTCACGAGGCGCCGAACGGCTTCCGCTGGAAGCGTCTCCCGGACCGCCAGGACGACGCGGTGCTGGAGGAGAGCATGATCACCTCGAACGAGCCGGGCTACTACGTAGAAGGCGGCTACGGCATCCGCCACGAGAACATGATCGTCTGCAAGAAGGCGGAGAAGAATGAGTATGGCCAGTACATGTGCTTCGAAAACCTGACCATGGCTCCGTTTGACCTGGATGCCATTGATCCGGAGCAGATGAGCGAGAAGGAGCGCGCGCAGCTGAATCGCTACCATGCGGAGGTTTACGAGAAGATCGCGCCGCACCTGACCGAAGAGGAGCAGGTTTGGCTGAAACATGCTACGCGGGAGATCTGAGGAAAACAGGCGCTTGTGAATAGCAACTACTATCTCATGGGTTACTGAACAGATATAAATTGCAAATATGGAGGCTATAGTTGAAAATGGAACGGACAGAGCAACAGAAACTTGTATCAAAGGCACCGCACTCGGCAGGCAGCCTGGCGGAGCGTTTTGAATTTCGAAGCATCCGTGCGGAGGAAGCGGATCAGGCAGTTGCGATTGAGCAGATCTGTTTTCCGCCGAATGAGGCATGCTCGGAACGTCATATGAAGGAGCGGATTGCGAAAGTACCGGAGCTGTTTCTTGTGGCAGTGGACCGGGAGACGGGCAGGCTTGCAGGATTACTGAACGGATTGTCGACAAGTGAAAGTGTGTTCCGGGATGAGTTTTTTACCGATGCGGGTCTGTATGAGCCGGACGGGGAAAATGTGATGCTGCTTGGGCTGGATGTGCTTCCGGAGTACCGCATGCAGGGACTGGGCCGGGAGCTTATGACACAGTATGCCAGACGCGAACGGGAGAACGGACGCCGGACCTTGATTCTGACCTGCCTTGATAACAAAGTAAAGATGTACCAGAAGATGGGCTTTGTGGATAAGGGAATCTCCAATTCTGTCTGGGGCGGAGAAGCGTGGCATGAGATGGCACTTTGTTTATAGACGTATCTGCGACTCCTCTGTTGGGACGCTTGACGGCAAGTATTCGTGATGTAGCGAAGCGGGCGGGTGTAGCTGCCTGCATCGTTTCACGGGTTTTGAACGGAACTGCAAAGGTGTTTCCGGCAGCACGCCTGCGTATAGATCAGGCAGTGAAAATTTGAAGAAGGAGGATCAGGTCATGTGTGAAATGAGTGACAAATGGGTAAGAGAAGGCGTTAAAATTGGCGAAAAGCGCGGAGCAATGAAAGCGAAGAAAGAGACCGCTTTAAAAATGGCTCAAAAAGGCACAAAAGAAGATGTGATTGCTGAATTGCTTGATGTCAGTGAGAGTCTTATAAAGCAGTGGTTAAATAGTGGGGTAGTTCTGGTGAAGCAGCAGGTCTGAGGAAATAGAAATTCAAGGAGCTGTTCACGGATCAGGTCAGGCTCCGCGTGCGGTTTTCACTGGACAATTTGAAATTAGAGAATGACGTTTTGAATATCCCACTATTCGTGGCAGACCAGGCAAATCGGCTCATTGGCCTGGCATTGGAACAGTAATTGATTTGTTGACAGCGGACTATAGGCAAGCTATAATTAGAGTGCGTAAAGTTTGATAATAAGGAGAAGGATCATGCTAAAAGAGATAAAATACATAAGAATGGCGAATCATGCACCCGCAACGCTCTATGCAACACAGAACATGTTTGTTTGGCGATTCAGTGCATAGAGCGATTACAGAATCGCCAAAAATATGAGATGTGTTGCACTCTAAGGTTATGGAAAAGGCATCGATCGGATAGATGGATGATACTTAGAGGAGTGATATGCATGTCATATGTAAACGGAGAAGAGATATTGCCTGATGAGCTACTGTGCGAAATCCGAAAATACTATCGCGGAGGATTAATTTACATCCCTCCGCAGGAAAAAAGAAATCAATGGGGTACGAAGACTCCTACGAAAAAATTGCTGGAGAAAAGAAATCAGGAAATATGTCAGAAGAAAAATAATGGCTCAACCATAAAAGAACTGATGGAAGAATATCATCTTGCGTATGATACAATTAAAAAAATAGTATACCATTAATGAGCAGAAAGGGGCTGTGAAAAAGCCGCCATTTCCTGTGCGATGATAGCGGAATACCGCAGAAAATCGTTATGATTTCAAAAACAGGAAGGTCTTTTTTCACAGCCCCTTTTGTGTATTATTTTTTTTTAGAAATGCATGGTACTATTACTTGCGGTGAAACTAGTGTACTATGGAAAATAAATGATCCGGGTTTGCAAAAGGAGGGACCGACAATGAAACCTGCGAATAAAAAAAACGGCATAAAGCAGACGCTGTCAAATAGTCTGTTTATGTTGAATCATATTGGAAAAGTCTCCCCGTGGCGGATTCCGGCAATTATCGTCAATGCGATGGCGGATTGGTCAAAGGGGCTGATCTTCCGGGTGTTCGTGGTGGGATATGTGCTCAACCAGATACAGTCTTCTACCTCCCTTCAAAAGATTTTTCTCGTTGTGGGACTCTTGTCACTCCTTTCTTTTGCGTGCCATTTGGTGAATATTGTTTTGAAGAATTGTTTTTTCCCCCGATCCGATCTGAAGATTCAGTCCCATTTCATGAAGCTGGCTTTCGATAAGGCGCGGGAGGTGGACCTGGAATGCTATGAGGATGCGGAATACTTTGAGAGGCATATCAGGGCCTTAAATGCACTGAAAAGCCGCCCGCGGATGGTTCTTGATTCCATAGAGATGCTGATTGGGGCGCTCTTTGGCTTTCTGGCGTTGTCGGGGCTGGCCCTTTCCCTGGACGGGTTTATGATTTTTTTTATCGGGCTTCAGATTATCGCCAACTTTGTGTTTGCCCGGAGGGAAAATTACGAACGGCGCGCTTATGAAGTGGAGCTGGCTGAATCAAACCGCCAGGCTGATTACATACGGCGGGTGCATTACATGCCGGAATATGCCAAGGAGCTGAGGACCACCAATATCAGCGATGTGCTTTTCAGGCGTTTTATTGCGGCAACGCAAAATGGAATCAGGGTCATTGAGAAGCACGGATTCAAGTGCGCAGTCTATCGGTTATTTGTGGATGCGGTGTGTACGCGGATGGGCTATTACCTGGTGATCCTGTTTGCGGCTTTCCGGATTCTGGTGCTCAGGAATATGATGATCGGCGATGGCCTTATGGTGGCCATGGCGATGTTCAGCGTAACCGAGGCGCTGCTGGATCAGGAGAACAGTTTTTTCCAGCTGCACGAGCACGCCATGTACATTGGCGATCTCAGAGAATTTTTGGACTATGAGCCTAGAATACAGGAGAATGGCGCGGGGGCTGCCGTGGCGGCGCCGGTGCAGGAGCTTCGGATAGAGAACCTGTCATTTTCCTATTTTGGTTCCGGTCAGAAGGTGATCGACGATATCAGTTTTACGGTCAAAGGCGGGCAGACGGCTGCGATTGTCGGCCATAACGGGGCTGGAAAGAGCACGCTGGTCAAGCTGCTGATGCGTCTGTACGAGCCGACTTCCGGTAACATTTATTTGAATGACAGGGAGATTAGCGAGTATCAGCTGAGCGCTTACCGGGACAGTTTTGCTACGGTATTTCAGGATTTTAAGGTATTTTCTCTTACGGTCGGAGAGAATATTCTGATGCGGCGCACCACTGACAGCGATGCAGCGCTGCTTCGGGAATCCCTGCGTGAGAGTGGTATGCTGGATACCGTTTCCTCGTTAAAATATGGCCCGGGTACGAGGATGACACGGGAATTTGATGATGAGGGTATTTCCCTTTCCGGGGGGCAGGCTCAGAAAATTGCGTTAGCCAGGCTGTATGCGAAGGACGCTCCCATTGCAATCCTGGATGAGCCCTCCAGCGCCCTGGATCCGATCGCGGAATATGAACTGTTTGAAAAGATGAAGCGCGTTTGTGAGGGGCGGACGGTCATTTTTATCTCGCACCGGCTTTCCAGCGCGATTTCGGCAGATGTCATTTTCATGATGGAGCATGGAAGGATTATTGAGCGGGGCAATCATGAAAGCCTGATGCGGCAAAACGGAAAATACGCAGAAATGTTCAGAAAGCAGGCGGAAAAATATGAGTAAGGGAAAAGAAAACGCCGGGGAAAAGATTGCGCTTTCCACGGGGATCAAGAACACGGGATATCTGTTGGGCTATGTGCGCCGTCATGTGCCGGCTTTGTTTTATACGAATATTCTGACCGGTATTTTATGGGGATACCTGAATGTCGCATCCTCCGTGCTGGTGATTAAAGTCGTATTTGACATGATAGGGGCCGGACAGCCTTTTACAGATGTATGCAGATTCCTTTTGATGATGAGCATGATTTTGCTGCCGGCTCTTGGGATTATTTATTTTTGTGATAAAAGGCTGTGGCCTGTTCTGAAATTAAAATTGGGGAAATCTCTTCATGCCGAGCTGTTTTTAAAGGCACAGAAGGTGGACCTTCGCTGTTATGATGACGCCAGGTTTTATACAAGCTTTATCTGGACAGTCCGGGAAGCGGAAGACCACGTCTATCAGGCCGTTGCCAATATGGGGAGGGTACTGCTTCATGTCCTGGCATGCCTCGGCGTTATCGCAATTATGCTGGAGATCGATCCCATCCTTCTGGTAATTGCCGTAGCCTCCATGGCTCTTAAGTTTCTGTTCCGGCTGCTGAAAACCAGGCTGGAGTTCCTTCGGGAACAGCGCCTGATGCCCCTCGTGAAAAAATACGAATATATCAGCCGGGTTTTTTATATGCCGGACTATGCGAAGGAGCTGAGAATGAGCAGGATAGACCGCCTGCTTACAGAGGAATTTGACGATTGCGTATCGAAAATGGACACCGTATACAGGAGACTGCAGTTTCGTCTGACCGTATTGGAGATCGGCGAACAGGTCTGCAACGTCTTTTTTACGAACATGTCCCTGATTTTTGTCCTGGTGTATAAGATTCTCATTGTAAAGTCTGTTTCGGTTGGCGACTTATCGGTATCCATCGCCGCAGTCGGGAAACTGAATTCTATGTACAATGGCCTGCTGGAAGCCCTTTCTCAGTTTGTACAGAGCGGAATGTTTGCCGATAAGCTGCGGACGTTTCTGGCAACGGAGCAAACGATCACCTCGCCGGAAAACGCCGCCGCATTACCAGCATTCTCCGGCGATATTGAGTTTCGCGATGTCTCTTTTCGCTATGATGGCAGCGACTCCTGGGTATTACGGCATATCAATATGAAGATCAAAGCACAGACCAAGGCAGCCATTGTAGGATATAATGGCGCAGGAAAATCCACCCTTGTGAAACTGCTGATGCGCCTCTATGATCCCACCGAGGGTGAAATCCTGCTGAACGGCAAAAACATCAAAGACTATGATGTAGAGGAATACCGTCATTCCTTTGGCACTCTGTTTCAGGATTTTCAGATCTATGCTGCCAATCTGGGAGAAAATGTGAAAATGGGCCTGGTTGACCATCAGGAGGAGGCGGCAATCAAGGGGGCGCTTAGAAAGGCGGGAATTGCTGAGAATTTTAGCGACCTCTCTGTCCCGCTGCTTCGGGAATATGATAAAAACGGGCGGTCGGTATCCGGCGGAGAAGCTCAGAAGATTGCGATAGCCAGGGCTTTCTTAAAGGATCCGCATACCTATATTCTGGATGAGCCGTCCAGTGCGCTGGACCCCATTTCCGAGTACAAGCTTAACCAGACGCTGTTTGAACTGTCAAAGGACAAAACGGTGATCTTTATCTCGCATCGCCTGTCCACAACCCGCATGGCGGAACAAATCTATATGATGGAACACGGCAGAATCATCGAAGAGGGAAATCATGAGGAGCTGCTGGCGCGGGGCGGCAGGTATGCGGAAATGTTTGAAAAGCAGGCGGAAAAGTATCAGAAAATTATAAATATTTCAAGCTGTGCTGTGTTTTAGATCCCACAGTCAGGGAGCTTGAAAAAGGGATATATCATAGAATAGTAAAAAAGGGTTGTGAAAACAGCGGAATATCACTGAAAACCGCTGCTTTCTATTTCACAGCCCCAAAATAAGTTTTTTTATTCAAAGTGGTAAGCAAGTCGCAAACTCGGGAATAGGGTGCAAATAACCACTTCCCAAAACAGCACGTAGGTGCAGAAAACTTTTGAATTTACTTGTAAATTGGTGCAAGTTATGATATGATACCCATATCATATGCTTGGAGGTTTATATATGGAACGAATTGCATTGCAAAAACTGATAGATTGGAATAACAACAAACGTAAGAAACCGTTGATTGTTTGGGGCGCAAGACAGGTTGGCAAAACCTATCTGGTTCAGGAACTTTTTGCTAAAACCTATTATAAAAATAACTACATCTATGTTGATTGCAAAAAAGAAGATGAGATCCGTGAGTTCTGTTCTAAAACCGCCAATGCAGAAAAGATTATCGAATATATTTCGTTGCGTAAAGGAAAGCAAATAAACGAAAAAACTTTGTTGATCTTTGATGAAGTACAGGAATGTCCGAATATTATTTCGTCTCTTAAATATTTTTGTCAGGATTTCAGAGAAATTCCTGTTATTGCTACCGGATCGATGGTTCGCATTAAGCTTCAAAGAGAAACTCATAAAAGGGGTTCAAGAGAAAACGATAAATTCCTTTTTCCTATAGGAAAAATCAATCAGATAACGATTTATCCGATGACCTTTGATGAATTTTTAATAAACAGGAATAAGATGCTTTATGGTGCCATTAAAAAGGCTTATGAAAATAAGCAACCGTTGGATAATCAAATCCACGAATTGGCAATGGAGCAAATATATAAGTATCTGCTTGTAGGCGGTATGCCTGAAGCGGTAGAAGCCTATATTGATGGAGATAATCTTCTTGAAGCAAGAGAAATTCTCAAAGTCTTGTATGATAACTACCTTTCTGATATGGAGCTTTACCAGGCAAGCCAAGAGGCTGTATTGCGGTCCAGTGTTCTGTTCCAAAATATTTACAGAGAGCTGAATAAAGAGTCTAAGAATTTCTCTCCCGGACTTATTGAGGAAAAAAGCAAAACAAGAGATTATGCAACCTCTATTCAATGGCTTACAATGGCGCACATTGTTAATCAATCCTTCCAATTAAAAGAACACGTTACAATGCCGCTTATGCCAGATAGCGAAAGTAGCTTCCGCCTATTCCTTGGAGATATTGGTATGTTCTCATATCAAAGTGGCATCAATGCTGCTTCGTTTGTATCAAGCGAAAGAGATAATACCTTGTCGGGAATATTCTTTGAAAATTTTGTTGCTAACGAATTGATAGCAAAAGAGCATAAATTGTTTTATTGGCGTGGCAAGTCATCTGCTGAACTTGAATTTATTATTGAGTCGGATAATAAGCTGTATCCGATCGATGTCAAGAAAGGCAGAGGCACACTTAATTCCCTTGAAAAATTCTCAAACCATAATAAGTTTGAATATGCCATTAAGGTTTCCAAAAACAATCACGGCTACAATCCCGAGCAGAAGTTGCTTACCATACCGTTTTACTTTATCCCGTTTGTAGCAAAAGACCTTGCAGACGGTAAGATGGGGATATAAAAGAAAGAGATAGCATCGGCCCAATAGCCTGTGAATCGTTATAATTGTATTCCGCACATAACTGCCGGCTACCCTGCGGTCTTCCTATTGGGTAGTGAGTATAGGAAAGATATGATTAACATGCACAAGCAGCTTGGTAAAGTCGGCGTGGGAAATATTATTGTTGATCCTTTTCTAAGGCAAAAGAAGCATTTGATAGGGATAATCTCTCTCCTGTAACTTCCGATTTCGCATTGTTATTTCTCGTATTTTTGATTTTTTCCCCAAAAATGCTTGACTGTAAACCTGGTTTATACCTTATTTTAGAGATAGTAACTGCTGTGGCAGACAGTTTACAGGAATCGGAAGTGGAGGAAGGGGACATGACGATTAAAGACGTCGAGGAACAGACCGGGCTGGTACGTTCTAATATTCGTTTCTATGAAAAGGAGAAACTGATTGAGCCAGCGAGAAATGAGAATAATGGCTACAGGGATTATTCAGAAAAAGATGTAGAAAACATAAAAAAAATTGCTTACTTGCGAACGCTTGGGATTTCGATTGAGGATATCCGAAGCGTGCTGTCAGAAACGATAACGCTCTATGAAGTAATTGAGAAACAGAGCAAGTCACTCGAAGGCCAGATTGCGGATTTGAATAAAGCCAAAGTGATGTGTAAGAGGATGCTCGACACAGATAACATGAATTATGCAGAGTTGCAAGTGGAGCAGTATGTAACGGAACTGGAAGATTACTGGGATGAGAATCGGCAGGTGTTCAAATTGGATTCTGTCAGTTTTTTGTACCTCTGGGGCAGCTTTATTACATGGACAGCGATTACAGCATTATGCCTGCTGATCGGCATCCTGTCCTATGCAAAGCTGCCGCAGGAGATTCCGGTACAGTGGAGCGAGGGAGCGGCGTCTTCCTTGGTGGATAAAAAATTTATTTTTGCTTACCCTGTCGGATGTATTGCAATCCGCTATCTGTTGAGACCATTTATCTATGCAAAATTGCAAATGCCCAATTATTATGGTGAAATTATTGCAGAGTACCTGACTAATTATCTGTGCTTCCTCGCATTATCTGCTGAAGTCTTTTCCATCCTTTTTATTTATGGGGTGGTAAGAAATATCGTAATAGTTCTGTTTGTAGATACGGCTGTGCTGATCGGCTTGCTGCTTGTCGGGCTTACCAGGATGAACCTGGAAGGAAAAAAGGAAAACAGCTAACTGCATTTTGCAGCACCCTCTTGGGAACCCAAAAGACATATCAGTTGTGATTCTTATTGTAAATAATCATCAGCCCCTTGAGCAGCAGCTGTTCATCGATCAGGATCTTCCGCTTGCAGTACGGGATGATGACCTTC
Organism: Lachnospiraceae bacterium UBA7160; assembly: GCA_002491565.1. Classification (GTDB taxonomy): domain Bacteria; phylum Bacillota; class Clostridia; order Lachnospirales; family Lachnospiraceae; genus Choladousia. The sequence goes on from DKWE01000090.1 coordinate 36,631, forward strand.
GCGAGGCCGCCCGTCGAGATGACCGTGCAGGGAGCCCCGATTTCCTCCTCGATGCGTTCGACTACGCCATCGATGCTGGAGGCTGTGCTGTAGATGATTCCGCTCTTCATACAGTCAACCGTGTTGGAGCCGATCACACGCCTGGGCGGATCGAGACTGATCTTTGGAAGCTGGCTGGTCCGGGAGGTGAGGGAATCGAGAGAAACCCGCAGCCCCGGGATGATCATGCCGCCGAGAAAGTTCTTATTCTGGTCGACCGCCGAGATCGTCGTCGCAGTCCCCATGTCGATGATGATCAGCGGACATGGGTATTCGTGGATGGCTGCGACGGCATCTGCGACCCGGTCGCTTCCGAGCTGGGCAGGGTTGTCCAGCATGATCTTCAGGCCGGTCCGGATGCCAGGGCCGACGACCATGACCGGCTTCCCGGTCAGCCGCATCATCGCGTTCTGCATCGTATGTGTCACAGAAGGAACGACGGACGAGATAATTCCGCCCTCGAACGCGTGGTGGGAGAGTCCGTTCAGTTCCAGAATGTTTTTAATCAGGATCGTGTACTCCAGAGCTGTGGAATTCTGGTTGGTTGAGAGCCGCTCAATAAAGAGGATGCGCTCTCCCTCAAAACAGCCCAGAACAATGTTTGAATTTCCGATATCAACGGCAAGAATCATCTCATAGTCCTCCTGAATTTGTGTGTCTGATGATACAAATACCTCCATACAGCCCCAGACAGAAGCGGACCTTATCGCTGCGACAGATGCGAAGCGGCTGGTCTGTAGCCTGCTTATGTGGAGGTAGCGTGAAGTAACATAAAAGCGGTGAATGCATGGCTTTTTATTCCCGCGAGCAATGAGCCAGATAGCCATGCTGGAATTTCAAATGCCCAGGCAGCGCGGGCTTTATGTGCCGCTGGCCTGTCTGGACATTTTGATAAGCCTATTCTATCATGCAGCGTTGCGCGCAGCAGGAACGAAGTGTGCCTTGGAGAGCGCAAGCCCTACCGCACCTGTGATAACGGTGGAAGAGATCATCTCGCAGACGGCATTGATTCCGACAAAGCTGCAGATGAATACAATTACATTTTTTCCGCCCATGAGATCCTGCATGTAGCTGGTATTTCCAAACAGTACAACGAGCAGCGTCATGAAAAAGGCGGTATTCAGGAACGCAGAGCAGAAGCCTGTAACCATGCACGCGAGTGACGTATTGGACGCTTTCCGCACGCCCTGGAAAATGTAACCCAGCAGAAATCCGTCAAGAAGTCTGGGAATAAAGCGCTGGATAAAAGCGAGCACCGGATTGATGTCGAAAAGAATCGCACCCATTGCGCTGGTGCCGCCGACTCCGATGCACTGCAGGAAACTGGTCATACCGAACACGGCTCCGGCGATTGCGCCTCCGACGGGTCCGAGCGTGATCGCGGAAATGGCAACCGGTATCACATTGAACGTGATGGCAAGCGGACCAATATTCAGATATCCGAGCGGGGTGTACGCCATCAGGAGCAGAATTGCGGTCATGAGACCGAGGATGACGAGCTGCGAGGTGTTGAACTTTGTTTTCATTTTGATTTCCTCCTTGTTATTATTCCCTTCTCTGAAGGCAGAAAACATACAGGGAAGCATGCTGCTGCGCGGTTGTTCTGGCAGGGGGTATCGTCCCTGGAGGGTACGATCCGCTATATGCCGTCTGCGCGAAGCTGGCAGCTGCGACTGGCTGGCAAATCACTGTGGGTGCGATCGCTGTATGCCGTTCGCATGCCTGTCTGTCAAACGCAAATATCCGGCGCATCACATGTCCGGCGTTTTCGCCTGTTTTGGGATACAATACAATTACATCGCGAGTATACCATGTTCTTTTCGGTTGTACAAGAAAAAATGAGATGTATTGAAAAAAGTACGCAGGCGGGCTTCCTGCAAAAAGGTATGGACGTATTTCGGATTTTCAGTATATAATAAGAAAGCGTCAAGGGCAAAGAAAGTATCCGGCTATCTGGAAGGGCGTTGGACAGCCGGTTGAAAAGTGCATAATCCACAGAGGAGGAAGATACAAAAATGCTGAAAGGAAAGACCGTCATTCTCGGAGTGACAGGCAGCATTGCCGCGTACAAGGCGGCGAACCTGGCGAGTATGCTGAAGAAGCAGCATGCGGATGTCCAGGTGATTATGACGAAGAATGCGACACAATTTATTCACCCGATCACGTTTGAGACGCTGACCGGGAGGAAATGTCTGGTCGATACGTTTGACCGGAATTTTCAGTTTGAGGTAGAGCACATTGCGCTGGCGAAGCGAGCGGACCTGGCGCTGGTCGCTCCGGCGACCGCCAATGTGATGGCGAAGCTTGCGCACGGGATCGCAGATGATATGCTGACGACGACGCTGCTCGCGTGCACCTGTCCCGTGCTGATTGCACCGGCAATGAATACGCGGATGTATGAGAATCCGGTCACGCAGGACAATCGAAAGCTCCTGCGGCAGTATGGCTTCCGGCTGATCGAGCCTGCCGTCGGGCATCTCGCCTGCGGGGATACGGGGGCGGGGAAGCTGCCCGCAGAGTCACTGCTGCTGGATGCTGTGCTGGACGAGATTGCTTATGAGAAGGACCTGGCGGGACTGCAGGTCCTGGTGACGGCAGGGCCGACGATGGAGGCCATTGATCCGGTTCGCTTTCTTTCGAATCATTCGACCGGGAAGATGGGCTATGCGCTGGCACGCGTCTGCCGGAGGCGCGGGGCCGAGGTGACGCTCGTCTCAGGCCGGACGCATCTGGAAGCACCGTATGGAGTGACCGTTGTCCCTGTCACCTCAGCGCAGGAGATGTTTGAGGCAGTGTCCTCGCGCGCCGCCGAGCAGGATTTCATCATCAAGGCGGCGGCAGTTGCGGATTACCGCCCTGCGCAGGTCGCGGAGAATAAGCTGAAGAAGAGCGATGACGATCTGTGTATCCGTCTGGAGCGGACGACGGATATTCTTGGCTGGCTCGGCGCGCATCGCCGCAGCGGACAGGTACTGTGCGGGTTTGCGATGGAGACAGAGCATATGGTGGAGCACGCGCAGGAGAAGCTGGAAAAGAAGCATGTGGATCTGATCGCGGCGAACAATGTAAAGGTCGCGGGAGCAGGCTTTGGCACCGATACGAATGTCGTGACGCTGATCAAAAAGGACGGCGTGACAGAGCTTGCGAAAATGTCGAAGGATGAGGTTGCGGTGCGGATCGTGGATGAACTGCTTGCGATTCGCAGGAGCCGTGAAGAGGGCTGAATGTCCGAATGGCAGCGTGGACTGTTCTGAGCACAAAAATGAGGGGCTGTTTTGCTTGGCAGCATGATCAGACGATATACAAGAAAGCAGCAATGGAGAAAAATGGCATGCCGCCCGGAGAACGGCAATGTCTGACATAAAAAGCATCAGTGGCGGAAAATGGCAGGTTGCAGCAGAACGATCATGCATGACAAAAAACACTGGTACGAAAATGAAACGCTGCCTGGGGAACGCGATCTCTGACACAGGAAAAGAAATGTCAGCGGGAGAAAACGCGAGGACAGGGCTATGGCAGGAGAATGGAGGATAGGAACAATATGAAATGTTATGAGACAATCTGGGAAATATTCAACAAGTGCCCGAACAACCAGATGCGGGATGTTTTTATCGACGAGGTGGAGGTAGCGGATACGGACGCTTTTATCCGGCAGAAGTTTCAGGATAAGAATGCGACGTGGGAAAAGAGCGTGCTGGAGGACGGGACGATCATTTACGACATCAATGCGTCCGGAATCCTGCAGCGGTATTCTTTTACTGAGATTTAAGAAAGAGGAACAGTTGTGGAGAACAGTATTTTAGCATCATTGGAAGCGCAGGGCGTGAACGCGCGCCTGCTTGCGGAGATCGAGCAGTTTCGGAAGCGGTATCCGGTGGGTGAAGCGCTGCAAAGCCGCGTGACAGCCCCGGCGGTTCCTTATTATGGAAGAGAAATTTTTGAGATGGCGGCTTCAGCCCTCCTGCAGGGAGAAAATATCCTGCTGACCGGCACGAAGGCGACCGGGAAGAATATTCTGGCGGAGAATCTGGCGTATGTGTTTGGCAGGCCGTCCTATAATATTTCGTTCCATGTGAATATGGACAGCAGCGCGCTGATCGGGGCGGATACATTTCGCAACAATGAGGTGCAGCTGCGCCCGGGTCCGGTCTATCAGTGTGCGGAAAATGGCGGCTTTGGCATTTTTGACGAGGTGAATATGGCGAAAAATGACGCGGTTTCTGTGCTGCACGCGACGCTCGATTATCGCCGTATCATTGATGTGCCGGGCTATGACAAGGTCGAACTGCATGAGGCGACCCGTTTTATCGGCACGATGAACTATGGCTACGCCGGAACGCGCGAGCTGAACGAGGCGCTGGTCTCCCGGTTCCTTGTGATCGAGATGCCGCCGGTCACAGAGGAGACGCTGCACCAGATTCTGACGGCTCTCTTCCCCGATTTTCGGGAGGAGGGACTCGCGCAGATCTGTGGGCTGTTTCTCGACCTGCAGCTCAAGGCGAATAATAATGAGATCTCGACAAAGCCGCTCGATCTGCGCGGCCTGATCGGTGCGCTGAAAACCATCCACGGCGGTCTTGCGCCCCGTCCGGCGATCCGGATGGGGATCGTGAACAAGAGCTTCGATGTGTTTGAGCGGGAGATCGTTGAGGATATCGTGATGACCCGCATCCCGGAGGCGTGGACGGCGGGAGAGATTTTCGCGTGAGCAGAAGACATTCCGGTGAGCAAACCATATTCCGGAGGATGGCAACATGGAAAAGGGCTGTGCGACACACTGGAGCAGATGGATGCGCTGGTGGCACAGGGCAGCTATCTGTATTTTGATATGAGGAACTGGATAAGATCCTTCGGGAGAGAAAACGCTTTTATTCCCGCGAGCAACG
>DKWE01000129.1:0-32312 GCA_002491565.1 Lachnospiraceae bacterium UBA7160
TTAGAAAGTCCCAATACTTCCAGCACATCGAAAACGATTTAAAGCGTATGAATCCAAGTCCTTTTTAACCTCTGTGCGTTGTTCCATGTTTCCTCGTCAATGATTGCGTCATGGGTATTCTTGAATATCATCAGTTCTTCAGGTTTCGCTTTCCTGCGTTTCTTGGTCTTGAAATTGTCTGTCAATGTCTTGCCCAAAATGCTATGCCCCATGTACTCCTGCTTTTCAAGGATATAGCTTATGGCGGTGCAAGACCATTCATAGGGACTGGCGTAACCATGGCTGTGGTTATTTTCGGGGCAATGCTCTGCTGCATAGGCGTTTTCAGGGAACAACATCTCTGTGTAAAAGCCAACTTTCAGATAGTTGCGCCCGAACCTGCTCATATCCTTAACGATTACTGTATCGACATTCCCTGCCTCAACCTCGGCAATCCTTTTTTGGAATCCCTCACGCTCGAATGTGATGCCGCTCACACCGTCGTCCCAGTAAAAGCCCATTTTGATACAATTTTATTTTCCCTACACTTTTTTATTTTGCCTCAAAAGGGGGTTCAAATTGGGAAACGCCCTTTTTAATAAGGAAACACTCCACATTTCTGTAGAGTGCAATCCATATTTCTATGTGGTTTTATACGCTAGTTTTTCCTCTAACCATGCTTGCTAAAGGCATCTCTTTTAACGCATTCAGTTTTATATGTTTCTTTTCAAATCCATTCTTTAGCCGGAGCATATATACCGCTCTAATATGGGAGTATCTTGGTTTTTCGTATAGTAATTCGGATTCCGGAAGCGCCAGGGCTCCGGGATCGCCAGCTCCGCCAATTCGTCAAGCTGTGCGTACCAGCCCGGCACATAGGCGAAGGAAAATAAATCTGACGTCAGGTTCATATCAGTTCCCTCCATTTGGTCTGGATCACTTCCAGAAGGTGCATCTGAACCTGTATCTTTTTGTCCTCATCAATCTCCTTGTGTATCTTCCCATCGGTGCCAACCACCTCGCGGGTTACAAGGGCATTGTGGAAAGGCTCGTATATCCACAGAATTTCCTCCAGTGCGTCCTTCTCTCCGTGAACCGCTCTTTTGATTAGGTCATAGTTTAATCCATCTGTATAAGCGTTACCGCCCATAAAATTTTCTGATTGCTTTGTAGGCACGGTGCCTTAAGTTATACACCGTGCGTGTTGTTACCTCCAGTCTTTCTGCAATTTCCCCATCGGTGAGATTACGCCAGAAATCCAAAAGCAGGACATCCCGCTGCTTCTCCGGCAGGGATTTCAGTGCTTCATATAAAGTTTCGCTCTCCACCACACAGGAATCCCCGTCCACATAAAGCACAAAAGAATCAGACGGGTAGGCGTCCCTGTGGCCTAACAGTTCAAGTAAATATTCTACCGGTTCCTCATGGTAATGGCTGTCCCGGCGTTTTTCAGCCCGCAGCAAATCCCGATAATAATTGCGTGACGCGGTCTTGCTAAAAGAATCGAACATCGCGCAGATTCTGTCTTCGTAGGAAGGAGATACCATAACTCGTCCCTCCTTTATTCAGATTTGAGCGTGGCTGCTTTTTCACCTCCTCGCCATACCAGAACGTTTTTTGCAGCCTCAAACCGGAAAGTTTTCATGAAAAATCTTCAAAAAATTTATCTTGCCTGTCCGACAGATTTCGACAAGGCAAAGTAAAAGGGTCAATCTACGCAAGGCAGACTGACCCATATTCAGCAAGCTCGCCTTGCTATTTTTCAGTTGAAATTATCAGTTTAATTTAATATTCTCTTGTCTCTCATGGTTAAATTTGAGTAATTGCAAACCTTTAATACATAACTAATGCTTTGTATCAGCAAAACTACAAAGATAACCACATTCATTCCTATAAATTCCTCCACTGGTTTTAGCAAAGCAACGACACCGGACAAAAGCTCTATGCCGCCAATCACCATACACCATTGCCATTTCCGGACTTTTTCATTCCTTAATTCCTCCGCATCAACCACTTTCAAAATTCCAGAAAACAATTCCCATACGCCAAAGAAAAACGGAATCATAGCCGGCAAAATCATTTGATTAAAAAGCAGGAAAAAAGAAAGTAAAGCTGTGCTTAAGCCATCTACAAATATCCATTTTGAACCATGTATGGTATTTCTTTTTTTACATGATACGAATATGTTTGTGCAACCGGCAAACAGCATAGATAAGCCGAACCAATGAGAGATTGACACAAGGTTGTCTGCCATAGGACTTAGTGCAAGGAAACTGCTGCCAAGTAAAATAATGCCTGCTGTAAGCCAGCTACCTTGTTCCCAAGAAAAGGCGTGGCCAATATATTTCATAGCATCCCTCCTGCATCAATCTCATTTTCTACCGTTATTTCCTACCAAATATAAATGCCAAAATATCTACGATAGCCTCAATAATCAGCGACACTGCGATAAATGTCCAAAGTACTACCGTGGAAGAAAACGGATTTGCCAGTACAAGAGCGGCAAATACCAGAGACAACACAGCCCCAATCAAAGCAACAAACCAATATTTCTGTTTTTGGCGCAGCATATCTACCGCCCACTGAACTTTACTAATGCCAGACACCAGAATGAGTACTCCATAAAAAACAGTAATTAGTGGGAAAGCCGCAATCAACCAGCCAGTCTTAAAGATGCACACGAAAGCAAGGAATACAAATACAAGCCCTTTCGCAAGACCGCTCTTTTCCGCAGCTTCTTCCGGGTCAGCCTTAAAGTAACCCACAATACTTCCAATTCCCATGATGGCCAGCATAATGCCAAGCGTTATGATGATTCCAGAAGTAAAGCCTACGGGATTAATCAGCAAAAGGATGCCGATTATGATTTCTGTCAGGCACATCAAAAGATTTCCTGTACTTCTCTTAATTTTACTCATAAATTTATTTTCCTTTCGTTTTTTGTTAACGATTATTGCCCCAATAAATCACAGCCAGCATTCCGGGACCGGTATGCGCTCCGATAATTGGACCGATATCTGTAATGCCGATTTCTGCTTCAGGAAATTTGCCTGATATTTCTTTTCGAAGTATCTCTGCTGCTTCCGGAGCATCTCCATGTCCGATCAGCACCCGCTTTCCGACTTCCGGAGACCATCCTTGCTCCATTTTGGAAAGCTGCATAGCAATTGCCCTCTTTCTACCGCGTGCTTTTCCTATTACTTGAAGACAGCCCTCGTCATCCACATGAAGCAGAGGCTTAATTTGCAGAGCGGTTCCAACAACCGCCGTTGCAGCAGATACCCGTCCGCCATGCCGGAGATGCTCAAACGTATCAACGGTAAACCAATGACATACTTGCAGACGATGATTTTCTGCCCACTCAGTCAATTCCTCCAAAGTGAACCCCTCTGACTGCTTTTGTGCAGCTTCCCGCACGAAGAATCCTTCACCGACAGAAGCACACAGTGTATCCAGACATATAATTTCCCGTTCCGGATACTCCTTCTTAAGTTCCTCTGCAGCCAACTGTGCGGATTGGTATGTCCCTGACATACCGGAAGAAAAGGACAGATACAAAATATCCTTTCCGCCCCGTAAGCATGGTTCAAAATACTGAAAATATGTCGACGGTGTGATTTGCGAAGTTGTGGCAAAACTGCTTTCTCTTTGCAGACGGTAAAACTCTTTGGCAGTAATTGTGCCTTTTCGCCCATATATGTATTCACGCCCGCCGATTTCCACATTCATAGGAATTACATTTGTTTCAGGCATTTTCACCATCATATCGGCAGCTATGTCCGCAGTCGCATCTGTGAAAATCTGATACTCTCCCATAGGCTACTCACCTGTACCGCAGCCGGTACAGCCACCGCATCCATTCCACAGCCGGTCGGCCGTTTCCTTCCAGTTTTCAGCATAAGGCACCGTTTTGTCACACAGATGATCTGCGCTCTCAGGGCTTTGATAATCCGTATTGACGGCTCCTGTGGATTTTACCATGGCCCGGAGTTTTTCCGGATTTTCCAGCATCGGGCATGGACGGAGCATATTTTTGTTAAAGGGCTGGCCATCATGGTAAGCCATGAAAAGAGGACTCTTGTAGGCATCCAGCAGGGTGGTCTCATGGATGTTGCAGTTGGAATAGTGAATAAACACACAGGGTTCCACATCGCCCTTGGCGTTGATGTGCAGATAGTTTCTGCCTCCGGCGATGCAGCCGCCCACATATTCGGCATCGTTCTGGAAGTCCATGGAAAAAATGGGCTTGGTGCTGCGATACTCACGAATCTTATGGTACATTTTCTCCCGCTGCTTGGGCGTGGGCAGCAGTTCCACCGCTGCATCGTTCCCGACGGGCATATTTTGTTTTTTATCGAATTTGCCATTACCGTTTCATCCTTTCCTGCCCTGTGACGGGCTGTTTTGAATAGATTATAGAAAAAGAAGCCACAAAAGTCATTGGACAAGAAACCGTGTAAGTCCTATTTTTTGACGAGATGCCCAATCTGTTACCTTTTAGGACAAAGAGCATTCAGTGTCCCTTGAGTGTACCAACAAATGGCGGTATGATAAATGAAAAAGCTACATAAAAAAAAACTTAGTGCGTTTTGCGCTTTCGAAGGAGTTAGAAAATGGAAAACAGTATGTCCAGAATTTTGATAGAGACTGTAGTCAGAAAAACATTAAAAGACATGAAAGAAGATCCGGAGCGAAGCATCCGAAAGCTGGTCGATATGGCTCTAAATTTCTCAGAAGGAAGATTTCAGACGAATTTCTTTCAGATTGCACAAACCATGCTGGAAAATGAAAGCAGCCCTTATTATGCTTTACTGCGGAATCTCTCATCGTCCGTGGATACAGAACGTCTTGTTTGTTTTGGGATGAATCTGGGATACAATAGTTGTACACTTGGCGCAAAGAAAATCCGTGAGAACGAACAGAAACTCGGATGCAATATTCCCTGGACCGTATCCTTTCAGACAGGTCGCTCACAGATTTCCGAACATTTGTCAGAATACCAGACGGCAGTTGCCGACGGAGAAAGACTTGGAATCTATGCGTGGATGTTATTTGTCCGGTCCCATCCGCAGGCTCTGCTTCCTCTGATTCATGAACATCCGGACAGTGCCTTCTTCCTGTTCTGTGACCCGGATGATATCGGCACTGCCTTTTTGGACAGCATTTCCGATATGAACAATCTCATGCTTGTTGTACGCTATGAGGAAACTGCCGAAGCATTATATGCCCAGATCCGTGACAGCGGGCTGCTGTACTCGGCTTACTATACCTATGGGCAGGAAGATATGGAATCCATCATGAATGGCGATTTATTCTACAGTATCCAGCAGACTCATTCTGTTTTTACCGTCCTGCTGGCGCAGCAGGGCTGTCCGGATTCGATACAAAATGCGGTCTACCAGGCAATAGTACAGGCACGGGACGAACAACGCTATCAGACCATACCTTTGGAATACTATCTTGATAACCGCCTTATTGATAAAATCATTTCTGATGATGCCTGTTCTGCCTGGTTTGATCCAAGCGGAATATTATACAGCAGGGCAATAGAAAAGAACAAAGTGAATTGTAATCTATTCGATGTGGGGCTTCTCGCTTCTTTTCAATCTGCGTTTTCCAAAAGCAGGTTAAGGAGGACGCAGGATGAATCGTAAACTTGGTATTGTGGATGTAGGAGGCGGTTATCGCGGAGTTTATGCTGCCGGAGTCCTGGATTACTGCATGGAGCAAAAGATAACTTTTGATCTCGGAATCGGCGTTTCCGCCGGAAGCGCAAATCTGATTTCCTTTGCAGCAGGGCAGCACAAGCGCAACTACCGGTTTTATACGGAATATGGCCTTAGAAAAGAATATGCCGGAATCAAAAACTTTCTCTTCAAAAAATCGTTTGTTGATCTGGATTATGTTTACAGTACACTGAGCAATTCGGACGGTGAATATCCCCTGGACTATGCTGCCGCAATACAAAATCCAATGGAATTTCTGGCGGTTGCTACCGAAGCGGAAACCGGACGGGCCAGATATTTCAGTAAAGAAGATATATCACAGGATGATTACAGTATTATGAAAGCATCCAGCGCCATCCCATTTGCCTGCCACCCTTATTTGGTGTCAGGAATACCCTATTACGACGGCGCATTATCTAATCCGGTTCCCATTGAAAAAGCGTTCCAAATGGGATGTGATAAGGTTGTCCTTCTGCTGACTCTCCCGGAAGATACCGTCCGCTCTTCCGGCAAAGATAGAAAGCTGGCCTCCCGAATCAGGAAAAAATATCCGCTGGCAGCGGAAAAACTGGCACAGCGGGCAAAACAATATAATGATGGTGTGGCTCTGGCAAAGCAATATGCCAGACAGGGAAAGCTTCTGATCATTGCCCCGGATGATACCTGCGGTGTAAGCACTTTAAGCCGTGATTCGGAAGCATTGAAAAAGCTTTATCAAAAGGGATATGGCGATGCATGTCAAATCCTTCCGTTCCTATCGTCATAATAATGATAAGCGGCAGCCGTAATGAATTCTCTCCGGCTGCCGCTTATTATTCTGCTCTGTTCATATTGTGATAAATCTCTGCCGCCGCTCCCTGTACCAGAAGCTTCATGGTTGAGACAAATTGCTCCGGCGGCATACAATCCTTATCCAGCAGCCACCGCTCAATTGAACAAACAAGACCGTCTGTAATAAAGTCGACGCATAACTGCGGAATGTTCTTTTGGCCTAAGATATCTCCAATCCGTGTGCGGATCAGAGGATGCAGGAATTCCCGAAAATGCTCGGAAAAAGAATTCTGGCCTTTTACCCGCAGTGCTCTGCAATAGAAGCTTCTGTTTTCATAAAAATAGTTACATACGATTTCAATCAACTCCCAACGATCAGCAGAAAGATTGAGCGATAGAGCAATAAAATCCGTATCAAAAATCCAGTTTACCAGATCATACTTATCTTTAAAATGGTAATAAAAGCTCTTGCGGTTCATCCCACACCTTTCGCAGATCTGCGCCACATTGATTTTTTCAAACTGCACTTCCTTCATGAGTTCCCTCAAGGATGCGGCCAGCGCCTGTTTTGTGATATTGGAATCTGCCATCGCAGACCCTCCTTTCTTTTTATACAATGCCTGTATGCTCCAACAGAATCAGCAGGCCCATAACAATCAAAATCAAACCGCCTGCAAATTCTGCCCTGGATTTGTACCTGGCACCAAACTTATTTCCGATTTTAATTCCAACCGCAGAGAACAGGAAGGTTGTAAGCCCAATCATCAGAATTGCAGGGATAATATTTACTTCCAAAAATGCAAATGTCACTCCCACTGCCAGGGCGTCAATACTGTCGGCAACCGCCAATGGGAACATTGCCTTTGCAGAAAAAGAAGCATCCAATGTCTTAGCTTTCCCCCTGGATTCCCGAATCATATTGATACCCAGACCAGCAAGCAGCGCAAAGGAAAACCAATGATCTACACTTTCAATGACCGACTGGAAACTGCTTCCCAGCAGATATCCGAGCAATGGCATCAAAGCCTGCGCACCGCCAAACCACAATCCGGCAGACAAGAGATGCTTCTTCTCAACTTTCCCGACAGAAAGTCCTTTACAGATTGCAATCGCAAATGCATCCATCGACACGCCAACTGCAATAACCATCAATTCCCAAAGTCCCATTTCATTTACCTCCGACCTGTATTTTGGGGCAGATAAATGAAAAAAAACGAGGCTTACCTGCCCAAAGCAGATAAGTCTCGTCATTTAAGATAACACCAGGAATATTTCCAGTATGTTGGTATCATCACACAAAGGTGCCGACTACTCCCTTATTCTTTTCTTATTTTACCAGAAGCTAATGCATTTTTCAACATCAAAGGGCGAATTCTTTTAGGACAAATACCTCCCGGTGTCCCAAAATACGACAAATTTTCTTTCTTGGGGGAAAGTACGACGCAGCCGCAGCTTTGCCCCATGATATTTCTTCTGTATCCCCATATAATAAAGGAAAACAAATTAACAGGAGGTATTTAACGTGAGTACACACAATGAGAGTGCCCTAAAAGTCATCCAACTGCTGAATTCTAACCCAGCCTCCGGGCTGACGGAAAGCCAGGTTCAGGAGCGGCGTGTGCAGTACGGAGATAATAAACTGCGGGAAAAGAAAAAGAAAAGCAATTTCAGCCGGTTCCTGGATCAATTCAAGGACGCCATGATTTTAATCCTGATTGCAGCCGCCATCGTTTCTTTTGTGATTGCCTGCATAGAAGGCGATCCGAAGGAATTTTTTGAGCCGATGCTGATCCTGCTGATCGTCGTCCTGAATGCGGTTATGGGTGTTATGCAGGAAAGCAAAGCCGAGAAAGCGCTTGACGCCTTAAAAAGCCTTTCCGCTCCCCATGCCAGAGTCATCCGTGACGGGCAGGAAAAAATCATTGATGCCGCAGAACTGGTTCCCGGCGACATCATACGTCTGGAAGCCGGCGACTTCATCCCGGCAGATGCACGGCTTTTGCAAAGCGTAAGCCTGAAAAGCGAAGAATCCGCCCTGACCGGTGAATCCGTTCCCTCTGAAAAAGATGCTGTTGCCATCGTGGACGAAAAAGCCTCCCTTGGCGACCGGAGCAACATGGTATTCTCCGGCTGTTCCATTACCTACGGGACTGCCACCGCCATTGTAACCGCTACCGGAATGGATACGGAGATGGGAAAAATTGCAAATCTTCTGGACAGTGAAGACGATGTACAGACTCCCCTGCAGGCAAAGCTGGCACAGCTTGGGAAATATCTTGGCATCCTTGCGCTGGCTGCCTGCGCGATCATCTTTGTAGTCGGGATTGCCAATGGCATACCTGCCATGGAAATTTTCATGACGGCAGTCTCCCTGGCGGTTTCCGCAATCCCAGAAGGGCTTCCCGCAATCGTAACCATTGTATTATCCATCGGCGTCCAGCGGATGGTAAAGAAAAACGCCATCATCCGCCGTCTTCCGGCTGTAGAGACGCTGGGCAGCGCCTCCGTGATCTGCTCGGACAAAACCGGTACCCTGACACAGAACCGCATGACCCTCGTAAAAGCATATCTGAATGATACCGGGGAAACAGAAGAAATCAGCAGCCATTGTTCAGAGGCTGTTTGTCAGCTCCTTCAGTACGGTACCCTGTGCAGTGACGGAAGTGTCGTTTTTTATGGAAAAGAGGAGCAGCACATTGGTGATCCCACGGAAACAGCAATCGTACTGGCTGCGCATAAAAACGGGATGCCCAAGGATGCGCTGGGTAAAACCTGTCCCCGCCTGGCAGAAATCCCGTTTGATTCCGACCGGAAACTGATGTCAACAATCAACCGTATTGACGGTAAAAACATTGTAATCGTAAAAGGGGCATTCGATGTCATGTCCTCACGGTGCATTAATGGAAATCTGGAGAAAGCGGCACAGGCAAATGAAAAGATGAGCAGGGATGCCCTGCGGGTGCTGGCTGTCGGATATAAGGAAATCGAACACATCCCTGCATCCCCCACCCCGGAAGAACTGGAAAACGGTCTGACTTTCATGGGACTGGTCGGTATGATCGACCCGCCCCGTCCGGAGGCAAAAAATGCGGTGCAGATATGCCAAAAGGCCGGAATCCGTCCGGTTATGATTACCGGCGACCATGTAGTGACTGCCTCAGCGATTGCAAAAGAAATCGGCATTTTAAAATATGGCGATAAAGCCATCACCGGTGCCGAACTGGATGCCATGACCGATTCCGAACTGGATAATCAAGTGGAAAATATCTCCGTTTATGCCCGTGTGTCACCGGAAAACAAAATCCGCATCGTAAAGGCATGGCAGCGCAAAGGCCATGTAGTTTCCATGACCGGTGACGGCGTAAACGATGCCCCGGCGCTGAAAGCTGCGGATATCGGCTGCGCCATGGGAATCACCGGAACCGATGTGGCAAAGGGTGCAGCGGACATGACCCTGACAGATGATAATTTTGCCACGATTGTGGATGCCGTCCGGGAAGGACGGGGCATCTACGCAAACATCAAAAAGGTGGTGGGATATCTGCTGGGTACCAACATCGGAGAGGTTGTCACTGTTTTTGTGGCCATGCTTTTATGGCATAAATCGCCCCTTTTATCCATGCAGCTTTTATGGATCAACCTTGTGACAGACAGCCTGCCTGCCATTGCCTTGGGTATGGAACCTGTGGAAAAGGATATCATGGAGCAGAAACCCAAGGCCAAAGGAGAAGGGTTGTTTGCCCATGGATTTGGCATCCGTATTATATTACAGGGCTGCATGTTCGGAATCCTGTCGCTGCTTGCCTTCTACATGGGCGAACGGGGAATGGGAACCATAGAGGGCGGCCGGACAATGGCCTTTATGGTACTTGCCTTCTCACAGGTGGTTCAGGCTTTCAACATGCGGTCAGAGCATTCTCTGTTCCGGATCGGCGTTTTCAGCAACCATAAACTGAATCTGGCCGCCCTTGCTTCCATCCTGCTGGTAGCCCTGGTGCTGTTTACGCCGCTGGCCGCATTATTTGGACTGATTCCGCTTACCGCAAGCCTGTACCTGAAAGGGCTGGCGTTAATCTTTGTGCCGGTACTTGTTATGGAACTTTCCAAAGCCTGCGGCCTTATCAAGCACCAACACTGATTTTTATAAGACATAGCGGAGAGACTGTCTGGAAGCAGTCTCCCCGCCGGAGGCAAATCATGAATTCAAAGAAAAGGAGATTTCTTTCCTATGTAAAAATAATCGTTATTGTAATATGCCTGCTCATCCTGGTTTATTATGTCATGTCATCGCCGGATATCACCGTAAATGATATCCTGAATTTCACACCAGAAAACCTTTTGGCGGCGGCAGGGATATTGCTTTTATTATACACACTAAAAAGTATTACCTTTGTTTTCCCTATTGCTGTTTTAGAGATTGTTTCCGGACACCTGTTTCCTATATGGGCGGCTCTTCTTGTCAACTTAATGGGAATACTGATTGATTTGACGATACCTTACTGGATCGGACATTTTTCAGGTATAAAGGCAATTCAAAAACTGATGGTGAAATATCCAAAGTTTGAAGCCATCCTTGACCGTCAGAAAAACAATTCTTTTTTCCTGTGCTTTTTCCTGCGTATCATCGGCGGACTTCCGGCAGATGCAGTTACTATGTACTTCGGTGCTACCGGGACGGAATTTTGGAAAAATGTTATCGGCGGAGTCATTGGAATTTTACCTAAAATGACCTTATACACCGTATGGGGAAGCAGCATGCAGGAACCGGGCTCTCCTGAATTCTGGTTCTCATTTTGTTTGATTCTCCTGATTTCCGCAGGTTCTATTTTGGGGTATTATCTGTACCGCCGCAAATTAAAAAACAGGCAGACAGCTTCTTCAGAAAGCGAGGTAAAAGGAAATGAATAAGAAATGGTTCCGCACCTTATTTCGTCGAAGAATGCTGATTATTCTTCTGCTTATCATTCAGGCAGGAGTTTTGCTCTATCTGATTACCAGCGGAAGCAGGCTGTCCCACATAATCAGCAATCTGCTGACCGTTCTAAGCGCGTTGATCGCCCTGCATATCATCGCCAAAAGAGATAAAGGAGCTTATAAAACCACCTGGGTATTTCTGATCCTGCTGTTTCCAATCTTCGGCGGACTGCTATATTTATTATTCCTGTTTCAGTCCCCGACCAGAAAAATGGAAATACAGCTCGAAAAAGCAGAAGAAAAAGCGGCTCCATTATTTTTTCTGCCCGGCTCCAGCCGCGAGGCTGCAAAGCAGAAACTTGGCAGCTCTTTCCCGCAAGTTCGTTATCTGGAGGATTTTGTTGGTTTTCCTGTCTATGAGGATACAGAAACGCATTATTACTCTCCCGGAGAGAAAATGTTGGAAGCCCTTATTCCTGAACTTGAAAAAGCAGAACGATACATATTTCTTGAGTTTTTTATTGTGCAGGATGGCATCATGTGGGGACGGATTTTAGATGTACTGAGACAAAAGGCCGCACACGGAGTAAAGGTGCGGCTGCTTTATGATGATATTGGATGTTTTCTCATTCTTCCATCAAATTATGTAAAACAACTTGAATCGTTTGGAATCGAGTACAGTGTTTTTAATCCGTTCCGCCCCGTGCTGACGGTGGCCCAGAATAACCGGGATCACCGGAAAATCATCTCGATTGATGGGAAGGTTGCGTTTACCGGGGGAATCAATCTGGCCGATGAATACATCAACGCAATCGAAAAACACGGCCATTGGAAAGACTCTGCCATTATGCTCCGCGGCAAAGCCGCATGGAGCCTGACGCTGATGTTCCTACAGATGTGGGAAATAAGCACCCATACTGACGAAGATTACCGGCAATACTATCCTTGGGAGGATACTCCCTGCTCCCATTTCCAGAACGGATTCGTCCAGCCTTACGCAGACAGCCCCATGGATAAGGAAAACGTAGGGGAACATGTGTATCTGCAAATATTAAATCAGGCCCGGGACTATGTTTATATCAATACCCCTTACCTGATTGTTGATGACAGTATGGTTTCCGCTCTGACTCTGACTGCAAAACGGGGGGTTGATGTCCGAATCGTTACGCCACATATATGGGATAAGCGCATTGTACATATGACGACCCGCTCTTACTACCGTGACCTGATTCAAGCGGGCATCAAAATATATGAATACAGAGACGGTTTTATGCACTCTAAAACCTTTGTTTCAGATAACCGCATTGCAACTGTCGGTACAACGAATCTGGACTTCAGAAGCCTGTACCTCCACTTTGAATGCGGCGTGCTGATGTTTGACAATGCCGCCATTCAGGAAGTCAAAGAAGATTTTCTTCAAACGCTGGAAATCTGCCAGCCTGTCACTGAAAAGGATTGCCGCGCAAATTTTTTAACACGCCTGTTTCAGGATATATTGCGGCTGTTTGCACCTATCATGTAAAAGAAGGGAGAGAAAGAATGTTTGATGATTCTAAAAGGAGCCGTCAGGCTGCTAAATGGGTAATCGGTATCGTGTCGATCTGTGCCCTTATCGTACTCGGGCTGCGCCACATAGGCACTATCGCGGGAGTTGCTTTCCAGCTTATAGATCTAATTAAGCCCATACTAATCGGTATCATTGTTGCTCTGATTCTGAATGTGCCAATGAGCATGATAGAACAGCGTCTTTTACCCAAACTAAAAATCAAAAAGGGCAAACGCAGCCTTTCTATCATATTGGCTCTCATTCTAATTATCGGAGTTTTTGTCAGTGTGGCACTTCTTGTAATTCCCGAATTAGTAAATGCCATTAGCTTGATCGTTCAGATTATTGCAGACGGTCTGGAACAGCTTGCAGACCTGGAAAAAGACGGCGAATTAGCACATATTCCTTTTTCAGAATATTTAAGTCAAATTGACTGGCTTGGATTAAAAAATCAATTAGAAAATTGGTTCAAATCGCAAAGCAGCGAATTGATGAACCATGCAGTGGGCGCAGCAGGTTCTCTCGTAAACACAGTCGTTACATCGGTAATCAGCCTGACCTTTGCAATTTATATCCTTGCACAAAAAGAAATATTAAAGAGGCAAGTTTCCCGGCTGATTCATGTCTGGTTGCCGCAACGTTTTGGAGATTTTGTCGTCCATGTTGCATCCGTATGCAACGATACATTTCACCGTTTTATTGCAGGGCAGACAACAGAGGCCATTATCCTCGGAACGCTTTGTATGATTGGCATGGCCATCCTTCGTATTCCGTATGCCCCGATGATAGGTGCTTTAGTCGGTGTAACAGCATTGATTCCTGTTGTTGGAGCCTTTATCGGGACAATTGTCGGTGCCATTATGATCCTCACAGTAAGTCCCTTCAAAGCATTTGTATTTGTGATTTTTCTTTTAATTTTGCAGCAAATAGAGGGGAACGTGATTTATCCCAAGGTAGTCGGAAGTAAAATCAACCTCCCTGCAATATGGGTTCTGGCGGCGGTCACAATCGGCGGAAATCTTGCTGGTCCAATCGGGATGCTCCTTGGAGTGCCTGCAGTATCAGCAGGTTATGCACTTTTGAAGGAAGCTACCGATTTTCATGAAAGCAAGCTGAGTACAAAATCAGAATAATATACATTCTAAAAAATTTTTCAACCGAAAACAGCGGGAACTTGTAATCAAATACGTTTCCGCTGTTTTATTTAACTCAATGAAATATCTTGACCACCTTCTATTAGTTGTTCCACTGCATATTTCAACCATTCATCCGGCGTAGGAATCTCCCCGGCACAGGCAATCCTACGCCATTGCTTTCGTTTCTCGGGGTCAGGATCATTCCATCCTTTCTCTATTCGTGCTGAAACAACTACTCTCATTTCCTCTACCGTAATTCCGCGCTCACGAGCCAACCGCTCAAATAAATGCTCTACCATAATCAAGCCTCCTGCTGAATAGTTTTCCCATCTGTCTGTCACACTATAAGTGTATATGTCCTTTTCAGGAAATATTGTATCTACTGATTGTGACTATTATAGCACCCTTTTGGGAATTAGAATAGATACAGATAGGCAGGTGATGGCATGGATGCACAGAAACGAATCAGGCAATTGATGGAGGAGCGCGGCTGGACGGATTATCGGCTGGCAAAAGAAGCGAACCTCTCACACTTTACAGTAACAAATATGTTCAATCGAAACAACGCACCTACGTTGCCGACTTTAGAAGCGGTATGCAAGGCTTTTGGTATTACTTTATCGCAATTCTTCTCCGAAGGGGATGATCCATCGAAATTCACAGAAGAACAGCGAATACTTTTCTCAAGGTGGAGTACTTTAACGGACAAGCAAAAGCAACTCTTGCTTGAATTAATGAACACAATGTAAAATGCACGTTGATTTCCGAAACCGGAGCAACGTGCATTTTTCTGTAATTGATACCTTTTTATTTTGCCTTAAAAGTGGGGTCAAATCCATTCGGAGGGTTCAAAGTAGATTTCAACGGCTAGGGGCTATTCTAAAATGTAAAAAGAAAAGGCTTTCCGCAGAGTATCAAATCTGCCGAAAGCCAGTATTTAAGGCTATTTCTACATTTATGATTAAGTTGTTTTGTATCAAAATGCGGTTTTACACATCCGTAAAGTGTCGGATATTTCGGAAACCGTTCTTTCTTGCAAAGTCCTCAAGGTATTCTTTTTGAGACGAGATTTGTCAAGGGGGCTTTCTGCCAAAGTTACAGATTGTTCAATAAATATGGACATGTGCTAAATATCGCCGTTCTCACACTGAGAGCAGCGGTAAGATTTTGATAACAGCCACTTTTTAAGATTATCGCCATTACTTTACAGCTCTACCAAAACGCCATCGTTGAATCCGTAGATGTTTTCCTTTTTGAATCCGTATAAAGAACCGGGCAGGCTGACATGCGGCTCAAAAGTGAACGCTTCAACGGCGGACAGCTTTTCCGTGTTTCCTTTTTCGATGTAGATACGTTGTCTTTTGTCCTTAACTATGGAATGCCCTAAGTTTCCAAGGAAATCGAGGTTGACGTACCCACGAGCTTTGATCTGATCGTTTATGTAGTAGAACAGTTCCTCAAAAGTTGTGTTCACGTCTACGAAACTACGCATAGCTTCGTGCAGATATTCTTCCATTTTTAGACCGTCTCGCCATTCGTTATTTTGAATTTGTTCTATGTCTTTGACGATCTTGCCGTTTTCTACGATCAGCGTTCTGGCGTAGTCGCCCCAAACACAGTTGCTTTGCGGGCTTAAATCTATCGTGATAATATCGTTCGGCTCAATTATATGATCGTCTGTTTTATACTCACGACCGGATACCGATACGGCAGTCTTATCACCGGCGAAAACAAAAGCACCCACATCCCAATACCAAAAGGAATCCGCACCGTGAGAGAGCATATATGCCTCACACAGTTTGCGAAGCTGGGCGAGTGTCATGCCGGGTGCAATAATCGTCGAAACATATTCAATAGTGGCACGGTTCAAATTCTGCATTTTGTGAATAGTCATTGCTATTTCTCCAGTTGATTGCACTTATTTACATACTTTTGTTGATAGTCCGAAATCTCTTTGCAAGGATATTCCGAGCATTTACCACAAGCATCTATACCTCGTTCAATGCAACACTTTTTGAAGGGACACTCCTTGCACAATTCAAACGCGTTCTTTGTTTTTCCACCGTTGCAGTAGAATTTTTCAAGAGGAATATCAAGTCCAATGCTCTCTTTATAAAAAATCTGAGCCTGTCTGCGCAGGTCATCATTATTGGTTTGCGTTGCAATATAAGTAACACACTTTGAACAATCATGACCACAGTAACACGGCAGACCAAACAGCATATTTCCTGTCTTAATCATTTCAATGCTTTCTTCTTCGGTGTGGCATTTGTCGTAATCGCCAACGAGCTGACCTTCAACGTGATATACAATGCCTTTTTCCTTACAACCGTTATAGTTTTTGCACCAGCCGTGACTTTCACAGCCTCCATCTTGGCAACCTACACAGTCTTTGTTTTCGGAGCAAACGCAACACGCAAGTCCGCAAAATGCGATAGCTTTCATTATTGTGCAGCCTCCCATTCTTCTGTGAACTGTCTGATTGATTGCTGACGCTTGGTACGATCATCACTCACAGCTCTCGTGGCAATCTCAAACAACTTGCCGCTGAGCTGCCATTTTTCTCGTGTACGGTTATACTCACCAAAGAGCGCCAAGGGTATAGACGTTCGCAATTTCATCAATATCGGCTCCGAGCTGATATTCCTCCGGTGATTGAAAGCGCGCGCTGCCCCACATACGTCCCATATCGTTGATACACGGTTGCTTGCGGAAAAAGTCAATATCGCAGATTGTAGTCTTTCCGTTTGCAAAGTCATACATAATGCTGCCGTCATAAAAATCTATGGCTACATAGTTGCGTAAGACAACACATTCCAAAAAGCTCAGTATGTCGCTGAACCCGGCGAGTCTGTCACCCTCTTTTCAGCTTGAAAGGAATCCCGTCAATGTACTGCAAATAATATCCTTTGAAATACCATGACGGCACAGGATTGCGCATATTATCGTACCAAGACAGAACCTCCTTGGCTTGGTTCAGCATAGTATTAACTTCGTCCTGCCCGAACGGAATGGCCCAATATACAGACGAAAGAGTATTGCTTGAAATGTAAAGCGCAAGCAATCTCCAAAACTCCATAGGTACGTTATCATCAAAGTAACCGTTTACCATACCGGCGGCAAAGAGAGGAGCTTTCTGAGCGCACCATACAATGCGGTTAAATTCTTCCCATGGATCGCCGAAATCATTACGGTTAAAGTCGATAACGTGGAGCTTGCCGTTTCGGTCGATCATCATATTACCGATGTGATAATCGCCGTGCTGATATACCTGCGGTCTGTTTTTCAGCAAATGACGGTTCTCATTTATGTAGTCGATAAATGCCCGTCCGTTCTCATACTTGACGGGGCACTCACCGTACTTTTTGATTTTATAATCCATTTTGCGGTTAAACCGGATTTCCCAATCCTCCTGTGTTGCAGGAGCAGGAATGGAGTGGATCTTGCGAAGAATACGTCCCGCTTCCAAGCCATATACATACTGCTCGGTATCAGAATAGCCCGACATGACCTGTTCTGCATCTTCGCCGTCAATCCAACTTTGGATGGAATATACGCCATCCTCACAAGTACCAAACTCAATAGGTTGACACATAGGCACTCCAAAAGAAGCAACCTGTTTCATCATATTAAACTCAGATTGCTTTGTGTCGTGCTGTGCAATATCGGTAACACGCAAAAGATACCGTATGCCGTTTTCGTCGGTAACACAGTATTTTTTATCACTTGACCAGCCTTTATTTATTAGTTCTTTCGTTACAAAATTCATATTTTAACCCCTTAATTGTCTGTATTAGTTCTTTTTCCAATATATCTGCAAAACGCTGTATCGGCTCTTCAAGCGTTTCTGCGTAGTCAAAGGTCTGTTTATCGTCCTTGTATTCAAACGGATTTCTGCGCACCTTCAGCGCAAATCTAAGGGCATCTGGATCGGGGCAAAGGTTGTTTTCTATCGCCCATTCTGCAGCTTCGGTTTTAGCAATAATCTTGCCAGTGCGAAGCGTATAGATACACCGAGCGATATCCAACATCCAACCAAAGGAATAGAAACTCCGTCTGGTGCTTTGTGCGTATTTTCTGATTGTTTCATAGTGGCGTTTAACGTCGGCATACAGTTCGTGGAACGTGGGATATTTCAGTTCCTTTCGTATATCCTTTCCGTACAAGAGGACGCTGCTCTCGACCAGCTCTGCCATGCCGAAGCTGTCAAACGCATAGCTATCAGTAATTCGTTCTCCGCTTGTGCCCCAATATACTACACGGTCAGTTTTCTTTGAGAGAAACGCATCCAGGGTAAGCATCCCACCCTCAAAAGAACGGTAATAGGGATTATCGGGTTCATCTACAAGCATAACTTGGCGAAGTCCAACGAGCGCTTTTGCCTGTTCCTCCGTTATTTGCTTGCTTGTCAATACAAGAATATCAAGATCACTCCAACCCAATCTGAAATCATTTAGAACAGACGATCCATACACATAGATCGACGGTTCACGATCTGAGAGAATATCACTGATTTCACGAACCATAGTATTGATAGCAAGCTGTCTATCTTTACGCTCAGCACCAACAGGATGAAGAACGAATTTTTGATTCGGGTAATCAAATTCCTCGATAAGCTCGTCTGCGACAAAACCGTATTTTTCATACAATGCTCTTGGTGCTGTTCCTTTTTCATCGGCAGCTCGAAACGTAGAGACAGTTATTTCTTTTGTTCTATCTAAATTGTTCAATGCTTCATCCATAAGCATGGAAGCTACACCACGCCTACGGTATTCGGGTGCAACAGCGAGACAGCAGATTATGTTGTGTCCTCGTGAGAACAGCATAACACCGGCAATCTCATTTTCGTCCTTTACACAGATAGCCTGTCTCTTGCCCATGAATTTGAGAACGGTGGCTCTATGATCGTCCAGCTTTTCTTGTGTTTCCAGACCGGGGAAGTTCCATCTGACCTGTGTTACAAGGCTCATCCATTTTTCCATATCTTCGGATACTCCGTAAAAGAGCTGCACAGCATTTCGCCTCCGTTCATTAGTCCAATCTAAATCAGTCATTTTGCCTATGGATACAAAACACCATAATAATTATACCACCAAAACATGAAAAATTCTACTGTTTTCACGAATTACGCAAAAAGCGGGAGTGCATCGTTCAAAATACACTCCCACAAAAGTTTTATCGCTCCCAACTGTCTTTGCTTTTCTTCTTGGCCTGCTTCCGTTGTGTCTGCTGTTGCAGCTTTTGCCGCAGCCGTTCCCGCACCGAGCGGGCTTCAGCTTCTTCACCAAGCATTGCATATATATCCCGTTTGCTGTCATACATTGTCAATGGCTGGTATTTCTCCCCATAGGCGGTCTGCACACAGGCAACCGCAGAGCGTTCTTTGCCGGGACGAATGGCAAGGCGTTCATGCATCAAATCGGCAGCATCGAACTCCGCTGCCTGTTCTTTCAGTTCGGCGTATTCTGCAAGTGCATGGTCATGCTCTGCAGCATATTTCTGCTCCTGTTGCTCCAGCCTTTTTAGCCCAGCTTCCATTGTGGCAATATCCTTGTGGATCACGTCAACACCTGTGTCCTCGTCATACTGGAGCGATTGCAGAAGCAGCTCCTTTTCTGATTTCAGTTCCTCCAATTCTTCAGTTAGTTCCGCTATACGGTGGGAAAGCTCAATTAGATGGCAGAAACCACTCTTTACATATTAACTCTTGGTTCTTAATGCTGTTACTCTCACCCTGCATTTCATCATCTCGTGAGAGCCTTTCATAAAGTGCTGTGATTTTGATTGACATAGAGATTTGCTCCTTTCCCCGAAAATGCCCTGTTTATCGGCTTTTCAGTATCTTTTATTTTCTCTGTCCTTAACAGACTAACCATTACATTGTGTATTGTAACAGCGGAGTAAACGCCGTCTCGCTCAGAAAACTGATTTCATGAAGCGCACGGGTAACTGCCACATACAGAAGCTTCGCCTCCCTTGGATTTTTCCCATAGTGTGCTTCATCCGGCTTCCAGACGATCACGCCGTCAAACTCCAGACCTTTTGTGGCAGCGATTGGAAGCACCATCACCCCGTTTACAAACCGGTCGCCCGTCTCTTCCGCGGCATGTGTCTGCTTCCTCTCGTCGGTTTTCTCCAGAGTCTGCGCTTTCTTCCTCTCATCTGTTTTTTTCAGTGCCCACTTTACCTCGTCTGCCTCTTCCTGATTCCGCGTAATCACCGCAATGGTCTGGTATCCTCCACGCTCCTGGTAATCTTTCAAAATCATCTGAAGTCTTGAAATAAGCTGCTCCGGCTTCTCCTGATAATACGCAGCCTCTCTCCCATGCCGGATCACCGGTTCGATCCGATAAGCCTGTCTGGACGCATAGCGCAGCACCTTCTCCGCCTCTCTCGATATCTCAATAGTGTTCCGGTAGCTTTTGCACAACAGATATAGGCTGTCTCTTCCCTCCTGAAACAATGCGCACTTCAGCCCCTCCCAGTCATTCATGCCTGTCTCATAATGAATATTCTGGGACACATCTCCCATGATTGTAAAGTAACACTTTGGAAGAATCCGGCTGACCGCATAGTAAACCGTCTCCCCAAAGTCCTGTGCCTCATCCACAAATATCTGGCTGAATTCATCCGTCTGCTTTTTTAGCAGAATCCGCTTCCAGATCAGAGCGATTGCCGCCGTATCATAGAGGTCAAACTGCTGTTTCTGCACCTGCGCGATCGTTTTGCAATACGCTCCCGGCTCTGTTTCCTCCAGCTCGCTTAAGAATTCCAGATAAATCCCCGGCTCTGTCTCCTTCTTGTCCTTGCTGTGAAAATAATTCCGGTATTCCAGAAGCTTCTCCTTCCGCTTCCCCGGAGTTTCCTCGGTAGTCAGAAAACGGATCCTCGATGCCAGCCGCTCGTTAAAAAGCTTTTCCAGCTGAAGCAGAGACAAATCCTGCGTTCCCGCCCATATCGTCCTCATATTCTCTCTGGTCATGAGCATTCCAAGCTCCTCATCTTCGATATCGTTCTGGAAGAGAGCTTCCTCGATCCTTTTCCTAAGAAAACACTCCAGCTTTTCCATAAATGGCAGTTTACTCTTTCTCTCCTCCTCCGCGCCTTCTTTTAATAATACATATTTCTTCTTAAACGCCCCTTCCATCAGATAAGGAAGAAAGACATCCATCCGCATCTGCTTGACATTCCGGACATCCAGCTCCGGAAGTCCGCTCGCAATGTAGTCCAGCAGCATATCCGAGCTTCCCACGATGCAAAATTCAGAGGGCTTATAGTGTTCCCCATAGTTATAAAGCAGGTACGAAATCCGGTGAAGGGCGACCGTCGTCTTTCCGCTGCCAGCAACTCCCTGGACAATGATGTTCTTAAACGGTGTTTCCCGGATAATCTGATTCTGCTCCTTCTGAATCGTGGCAATAATATCACCGAGCACCGCTTCCTTATTCTGCGAAAGATATTTCACAAGCAGCTCGTCATTCGCTGCAACATCATCCTCATAAAAACCCAGGACCGTCTCTCCATCCACATCATAGGTGCGCTTCCGTTTCAGATCGATTTCGACTGCCTCAGACCCGGGAACCGGGTACGTCCCTGCACCGATACCATTTTCATAGTAGACGGTCGATACCGGTGCGCGCCAGTCCACAATGATCACGTTATCCCGATCTCTCTGAATTCCGTTCTTTCCTATATAAAGACTCTCCTCTGTTCGAAATGTCACATCCCGGTAATCAATCCGCCCGAAATATGCTTTTTTCAAGGCCGCTCTGTTTTTTCTCAGAGAATTTTCCGTGTGTTCCAGTATATTCTGTGATGCCACGAGCTGGCTATACAGAGATGTCTCCCCTCCCTGCACAGCCCGGTACAGATCCCGGATCTCTGCTTCATAGCTTCCGATGGCTTGCTCATAGCGCTGAATATTTTCCCTGACAATCTGCAGACACCCCTGCAAATGCCCCTGCTCCAAACGCAATTCTTCTTCCCGCTTCACGTTATTACTCCTCCCTCTTCTGTCTATACTTGATTCCTTACCGCACTTACAGTGCAGCCAATCACTGTTCAGAAAAGTATGTCCCGCCTGAACTGTAACTATCGCAACGATAAGTCTATCAAAAAAACAAAAAAATACTAGACTTGTATTTTATTTTGTGGTACACTGTACATTGAAGTTTACGCAAAAATCGGGGTCATGCAAGATGTACAAATTGTACATTTTTCATGACCCTGTTTGATTATTTTGTCCTGTCCTGACTCTGTATTTTTGATTTTTCTTCCTGCCGTTTCTTTATCGTCCAGATTTTTTATTTTACAGCCAAAGGAATCTGATACCTTTTCCCGTAAAATGACTCTAATAAGTAAAGACAGCCTTATGGCGGCTCGAAGCTTCACGCCTGGCTGTCTGGAAAGGAGACATGCGATGAAAAGCGAAGAATTTGCAGAACTCGTTCTCGCATCGACGGACAGCCTGTACCGCGTGGCAAAGGGTATACTCCGGCAGGACTCTGAATGTGAAGACGCCGTCTGGGAGGCTGTGACGACAGCCTTCGAGAAGCTGGATACGCTGCGCGAGGACCGCTATGCCAAGACATGGCTGATCCGCATTCTGATCCACGAGTGCTACCGTATCCTGCGCAGTCAGAAACTGGTTGCGTCCCTGGATGAAACCATGCAGGTTACACAGAATCCCCTGGAGGATTATTCCGATTTGTATGAGGCAATCTGCCAGCTCGATGACAAATACAGGCTTTCCGTGATCTTATTTTATATGGAAGGCTTTTCCGTAGCCGAGATTGCGGAGATCATGAACACCTCGCCCGGTAATGTAAAAAACCGCCTGCACCGGGCACGCGCAAAGCTGCGAAAACAATTGGAACAGGAGGAGGTCTTACTATGGAACTGAAAAACAGAGTATTAAACGAAAGAGATTTAAGAGACAGAGAACTTACCAGAGCACTGCAAAAAAGTTACCCCAAAACGCCGGAACAGTTCAGGCAAACCGTGCAATACGCTGTCAAAGAGGCCGCGCGGGCATCCGCACCGAACGCGTCACAGGGTTCACAGACTGGCAGAAGCGCTCGCTTCAACTCAAACGACAGCAGCACCTCCCGGCGTATGGCGGCCAACGATTCTTCCAGAGTTCAGACCGACAACAGCGCCTCCCGGCATATGACTGCAGGCGGATCTTCCCGCCGCTCACGCCGCAGACTTTTCATCGCGCTTCCGGCTGCGGCGCTGCTCATACTCGGCTGCGGAACAGCAATCGCCACTGGCCGCTTCTCGCTCGGCTCCTGGCTGGACAGACTCGGCGCAAACGAACAGACTGCAGAGGAATATGTGCAGACGAATCCTGCCGTCACCTATACCAGTGACGAGCCGCTTGTGAATATACAGGAATACTACTTTGACGGAAACCGGCTCGTCCTCGTGGCGAACGCAGCGGATGGCAGCGGCAAACGATACAGCTCTAAAGACCACGCTCATGTCAACGGTATTGACTGTCTGGTAGATTACTATGAAAACCCCGATAATTCCTCCGAGATGATCTATGATCTTGCACTGTCCGAGGAAATTCTGCAGTCTGTCACTCTGGATGAAAACGGCAAAGCACTGCTGTCCGTGCGGATGCGCTTCTATACCGATCATCATGGGACAGTACAGGAATGCCACTTTGACCTGCAGGATGTCGATATGAACGCAAAAATCACTCATGTACCGGATCAGACCATCCAGCTGGAAAAAGGCTATGTCGAGGTAACGGACCTGAAGGTCTCCCTGTCTGAGATCAGCGGCCACCTGCACTTTGCGCTTGAAGGGGAGGACGCAGAAAAAAGCTTAAAATACTACACCTTCATCTTTGAACTGGCAGACGACAGCGGAAACATTGCTTACAGTGCTGGCAACGACAGTCACGTATCCTGCTCAATATCCAATATCACATATGAAAATGGAACAGCCAGCAGGGATCTTACCTTTAGCGTTCAGTCCCTGAACTCCGACTCCGACTCTCTCACTCTTACACCGTACTCATTCGAGGAGGATGAAGAGGGCAAGGTGCCCCCAGACACGCGGAAGCCGATGCCGGAAAAGGCTTTCTCCATCTCCCTGAAGACGGATACGCAGCAGTAAGCATACTCACAGCCCCAATACACGAAAGCTTTAGAGAATTTTTCACACTGTTTCCATGCAGGAAAGACAGGGTGTCGCAAAATTGCCGGCAACCACCACTACTGGTATACAATTAAACAGATACCTGTCATTGTGGATTTGCCGCATTTTGCGACACCCTCTGTTTTCTGTTTCTATCTGTAATCAGATAGCAATACTGGCAACCCTTGCCATTAACCAGCCTCCATTTGCACTCTGACTACCGCAATCCATTCATCTCTTCGACTTCTTCTGCAGGCTTCACGGTCATTTCCACCCAGGCAGGCCGAAATCCACTCTTTATGGCATTTCTGGCTGATTTGATATTCGACCAGGCACAGCAGTAAAATGGTACTTTCCCTCTGTCTAATATTTCTACGGCAAGTCTGCTCGTTAACGCGGATGCGATCCCCTTTCGGCGATATTCCGGAAGTACATCTATGCCAATCTGCCACATCGTATCGCAGTCTGCCGAACACGCAGCCAGCCCTACCAGTTTTCCCGCATGATAGGCCCCGACTCCCAGAATATCCAGCTCCTTTCTCTTTTCACATAATGCATTGCTCCACTCCTCCGTATACAAATCCCGAAAGTTTTCTGCATGCAACAGCTTCACTTCATACTCACACGGCAGAGGTTTCAATATCTGTACATCCGGAAGAAAATATTCCGCCATAAAACATACCCGAAACCCATCTTTCTGAAAAGCGTCATTCAACACATGCATATTCGGAGTTTCAAAGCAATGTTCCACCGGATACTTATCAATATACTCCGTCACAACCTCTCTGTATTCTTCCTTGATCGTCGCCACTATGTTGTCCCCATAGGAAATCAGATTGCATACATGCGGAAGTTTTAGATACTTTCTTGCAGACGCATGTTCTTTCGATATGACGACGACATTTTCCTTTCGCAAAAAATCTTCCGCTTTACAATTTGCATCCACTGCTGACTGTTCCATTGCGATCTGCTTTATCATACTATTTGTTAATATCATCGATGTACCCCTCGTTTCCATATAGTTTCCTGCCCCGGATAACCGGAACCAAAGATTTTTCCAAAGGCGCCGTATCCTACAATCCCAAACACAGCCGCTACATTTTCTATATTTTAACCAGCCTCTGCGTGCTTGTCAATCATTGCTCTTGCGATAAGAAAAGATTGATAAGCCAGCTCTTATCTGCTATGATAGCATTGAAACGTATCATTCTGCCACCTGATAACGAAACAAGAAAGCAACGACCTTGCTGCTAATCCGGTGGCGCAAGCAACGGGATATCAAACATGCAACGCTGCAGAGCAGCGCAGTACTCAGTTTACGCTTCGGTCAGCGCTAACCGTGTACCGCTGGCAAACAGCGCCCCTCGCGGCAGGTCTACGTTCCACTTCGGTCGGCGCTAACCGTGTACCGCTGGCAAACAACGCCCCTCGCAGCAGGTCTACGTTCCACTTCGGTCGGCGCTAACCATGTACTGCTGACGCACAGCGCTGCCAGATACTCATGCAGGCAAGGATATTGGCTTTGTTGCTCATGGCTACCTGGTTCGTTGCTAGCGGGAATAAATGGAGGATTTTTCATGGACAGGCAGGCAAACTACTTTGCACGCAGAGTAAAGAGAATCGTCATTCTGATTTTACTTCTTTTCGTAGGTACCACTACCGCCACGCAAGCCTCAGATTCAAAATCCAGGACCGTCAAGGCAGGTTTCTTTGCCATGGACGGCTATCACATGATCGATGAAAACGGTATCCGAAGCGGGTACGGATACGATTTTCTTCAGATGGTCACCCGGTATGTCAATTTTGATTATGAATACATCGGATATGACAAATCCTGGGAGGAAATGCAGACCATGCTGCTGAACGGTGAAATCGACCTGCTCTCTTCTGCCCGCAAAACAAAAGAAAGAGAGGAGTTTTTCGATTTTTCCAAGCCCATCGGGACCAACAGCGTACTGCTGAATGTTGCCATTACCGACGACCGGTATGCGCCCGGAGACTATGATTCTTATAATGGCATGCGGATCGGACTTCTGAGGGGAAACAGCCGTAATGCGGATGTCGCTGCTTTCGCAAATGAGAAGGGCTTCTATTATACCGCCTGCTATTTTGACACAACCGAAGCGCTTGCTGACGCATTGCAGAACGGAACCGTCGATGCCATCGCCACCAGCTCCCTGCGTAAGGCGACCGGAGAAAAAACGCTGGATAAATTTGCGACGGAAGAATTTTATGTGATTGTGAAAAAGGGCAATCAGGAACTGCTTTCCGACTTAAACTATGCCATTTCCCAGATGGACAACGTAGAAGGCGACTGGAAAAATGACCTGTATTTTGAATATTACAAAAAGAATGCCGCAGTTTCCGCCGTATTTACCGAACGTGAAAAAGAAGTCATCCGGGAGTATTCGGAGGGCGGAAAAGTACTTCTTGTATCCTCAAACTGTGATAAAGAGCCCTATTCTTACGTGGAAAACGGCGAACTGAAGGGCATTCTGCCGGAGCTTTTTTCCGGCTACATGGAGATGTGCGGGATTTCCTATGAGTTTTATGCTCCCAAAAGCCGGGAAGAATACCTGGAGCTGACTGCTTCCGGAAAAATCCCGGTCGTTCTCGACGCACGGATGGGTGCCTCACGCACAGAGGATCTCGGTGCCTACTGTTCCCCGACTTACATCACGCTTCACACGGCAAAGGTGACAAGAAGGAATTTTGACGGGGACATCCGCACCGTCGCGGTCACTGCGAATCAGGGATTGGCGCCGATCGAAGGAGAACCTCTGGATGGCGCGGACATCCTTGAGTGCCCGGACCGGAAAGCTGCGGTGCAGGCCGTTGCGGACGGCAAAGCGGACGTCACCTATGTATACAGCTATACCGCGGCAAAGTATGTCAATGAGGACACCTCCGGACAACTCATTTATACGGTGCTGGAAGACCCCTCTTACGACTATTCCATATCCGTCTCCAAAGATATCGAGCATGAGATCCTTGGCATTATCACAAAATGCATCTATGCCCTTCCGGAAGCTGAGGCAGATGAGATCATTGCGCATTATACCAGCTTTTCTCCGGACAACCTTACCGTCGGCGAATACCTGAAAACAAACCCCTGGTTAGGCGTAGCGATGGCAATGCTTGCAGCTCTGGTCGGTCTGATCATTTTTGCGATCCTTTCAAGGGAACGGGCGAGCCGCAGACTCTATGATGAGGAGCAAAAACATATCTTAAAGCTTCAGGAGCAAATGAATATCATCAAT
The DNA here is from genome assembly GCA_002491565.1 of Lachnospiraceae bacterium UBA7160. Taxonomy (GTDB): domain Bacteria; phylum Bacillota; class Clostridia; order Lachnospirales; family Lachnospiraceae; genus Choladousia. The sequence continues at coordinate 27,482 of DKWE01000129.1, forward strand.
GCGCTGAGCTGTGAGTATGATACGCTGTATCTCGTCAATCTGGATGACAATACGTTTCAGCTGCTTCGAACTGAGCGTACGTCAAACGCCATGGAGGACGCGATCACATATCCCCGGTATACGGATGCGGTGGGCGATTACATCAGAAATTATGTTGTCCCGGAACAGCATACGCAGCTTCTGGAGGCAACAAGGCTGGATGTACTAAAAGAAAAGCTCCCTGACAAGGGAATTCTTGCGCTGAACTACCAACGCCGCTACAAAGGCATGATCAATTGTTTCCAGATGAACTGTGCACGAGTTCCTTCCGGGGACGGCATCAGCCGGATGGTCGTGGGATACCGGAACGTAGATGATGTGGTGGCACATGAGAAACAGCAGCAAAACCAGCTGCGGGAGGCCCTGGAAGCGGCGCAGCACGCAAGTGCAGCAAAGTCCACCTTTTTGTCAAATATGTCCCATGATATCCGGACCCCTATGAATGCGATCATCGGGTTTGCCACCGTGGCGCTGCGCCACCTTGACAATACAGAGCAGGTAAAGGACTCTCTGGAAAAAGTGCTTGCAGCAGGAAATCATCTGCTCCGCCTGATCAACGACATCCTCGATATGAGCCGGATTGAAAGCGGCCGCCTGCAGCTTCATGAGCAGGAATGCAATCTTTCCGAGCTCATCCACAATCTGGTGGATATGAACCAGGCCCAGATCCGGGCAAAGCAGCTGGATTTTTACGTAGATACCTATATGGTACAGGATGAAGACATCTACGCAGATCCCCTGAAGCTCAATCAGATCCTGATTAATCTCATGAGCAATGCCATTAAGTATACTCCGTCTACCGGCAAGGTTTCCCTGAGAATCCTTCAGCACCCGGAGGAAACGCCGGGCTATGCCACTTATGAATTTGTTGTAAAGGACAATGGCCTGGGAATGACAGAGGAATTCCTGAAGCACATTTTTGAGCCTTTTGAGCGGGAAGCCTCCACCACGCGTACCGGAATTGAGGGCACTGGCCTCGGCATGGCAATCACAAAAAATATTGTTGATATGATGGGCGGAACCATTACGGCAGAGAGTGAAAAGGGAAAGGGCAGCGAATTCCGCGTCTGTCTCCGCTTCCGTCTGCAGCCAGAGAAGGACCGGCCGGACCATATGGAGGAGCTGGCAGGGCTCCGGGTCCTGGTGGTGGATGACGATTTCCATACCTGCGAAAGCGTCTCAAATATGCTGGAGGACCTTGGCATGTGCTGCGAGTGGACAATATCCGGCAGGGAAGCCGTCTGCCGGGCGCAAAAAGCCTGCAATGACCTTGCGCCCTTCCACACCTATCTGATCGACTGGCTGATGCCGGAGCAGAATGGGATCGAGACAGCCCGGCAGATTCGCAGAGTAGCCGGGGCAGAAGTACCAATTATTATTCTGACTGCATATGACTGGAGCGACATGGAGGAGGAGGCCAGAGCCGCGGGCGTAACTGCGTTCTGCTCGAAGCCTTTGTTTAAGTCCGATCTGGTTGCCGCATTGTGGAAGGCGCATCAATGTCTGCCGGCAGAGGAGCCTCATGAGGAATGGACTTCGCTGGATTTTACTGGAAAACGCGTACTGCTGGTAGAGGATAATGAGCTGAACCGGGAAATTGCTACCGAGATTCTGGAGGAATCCGGCTTTACGGTAGAATCTGTTCCGGATGGCAGTGATGCGGTCCAGAAAATGGAGGAAGTCGAGGAATGGCACTATGACATCATTCTTATGGATATCCAGATGCCGATTATGGACGGCTATGAAGCCACCAGAACCATCCGGTCGCTGAACCGCACCGATACAAAAACCATTCCCATTTTCGCAATGTCAGCGAACGCTCTGGAGGAAGACCGGGAAAAAGCGCTTGCCAGCGGAATGAACGAGCACATCGCCAAGCCGTTTGATGTGGATAAGTTTCTGGAGATGCTTCAGGAATATATCGGGCCGGAGGCGTAGGAGTGCGATGTAACTGTTCCGTAGATCCACAGATATGCACCAAAATACATGGAGATGTCTGCGCTTCGGTCAGTGTCAAAGGAATGTCCACAGAATATACAGCGCCTACGGTCCCAGAATTTTACTTACAGCCTCCAGAATTTTCATGTATAAATGTATGAAAACCTCTATGCTTTACATCGGCCGCTGTCAACCATACAGTTTCCGGGCGGGCAGTGCTTTCGTGGAATAGGAGCTGCCTGATAATTGCATAGCATTTTAAATCATAAGGAGACAGAAATGAACGGACAGGAATCAGAAAATATCAGAAACCAGAAGTCTCACGAACAGGACGCTTCCGGTCAAAAGCATCAGCGGCGCAAGCGCTATTCGGGCGCTTATCCGCGCCGCTTTGAGGAAAAATATAAGGAACTTCAGCCGGAGAAATACGGCGATACGATTGAGAAGGTGATCCGCAAGGGGAACACGCCCGCCGGCATGCACCTTTCGATCTGCGTAGAAGAAATCCTTACTTTTTTTCAGATTCAGCCGGGACAGCGCGGCCTGGATGCCACGCTCGGCTATGGCGGGCATACGCAGCGGATGCTGGAATGCCTGAAGGGAAGCGGCCATCTCACGGCGCTTGACGTGGACCCAATCGAATCGGCCAAGACCCGCGAGCGGCTTGCCGGTCTTGGCTATGGTCCAGATCTCCTGACGATAAAGCTCGAGAATTTTGCCAATATCGACCGGGTGGCACAGGAGATGGGAATGTTTGATTTTGTTCTCGCAGATCTCGGTGTCTCCTCCATGCAGATTGACAATCCGGCCCGCGGCTTCACCTATAAGGCAGAGGGGCCGCTGGATCTGAGAATGAATCCGCTGGAAGGCATCAGTGCAAGCGACCGGCTGCTTTCCATCCGCCGCGAAGAGCTCATCGGCATGCTCCTGGAAAACTCGGACGAGCCGTATGCGGAACAGATCGCCGAAAAAATCGCAGCGCGCAACCGGCGCAGCAAAGCGCCGTGGACAACCACCGAGCTGCACCGTGTGATTCAGGAGGCGCTCTCCTTCCTGCCGCAGGCCGAACGCCAGAAGGCAGTACAGAAATCAAGCCAGCGCACTTTCCAGGCGCTCCGCATCGATGTGAACCACGAGTTTGAAGTGCTGTATCAGTTCCTGGAAAAGCTTCCGGACGTGCTGGCTCCCGGCGGAAAAGTGGCAATTCTCACATTTCATTCCGGGGAAGACCGGCTGGTGAAGCAGTCATTCAAAGACCATTTTCGCGCAGGCCTCTATAAAGATATCGCACGCGAGGTCATTCGTCCCTCCGCACAGGAATGTGTGCGCAACAGCCGCGCGCATTCCACGAAAATGCGCTGGGCAATCCGGACATTATAACCCCAAAAGCTCATGTTTCACAATACAAAAGAGGGTGTTGCAAAACTGCCAGAATCTACATTCTATGGTATATAACCACTCGGTTAAACTACCAGAGTTTGTAGCCTTGGAGTATTTCGCAGCACCCTCATGTTTTGCTACCTATAAACCGCTTGCGATGATTTTTACTCGAACTCAATTGTCCCGGTCGGCTTCGGTGTGAAATCATAAAGCACACGATTGACCCCCGGTACCTCATGTGTGATGCGGTCAACCAGATGGCACATAAGATCAAACGGGATATTTTCAACGGTTGCAGACATGGCATCCTTGGTATTCACGGCGCGGATAATCACAGACCATTCAAATGCGCGCTCCCCATTCTTGATACCGGTAGATTTGAAGTCCGGTACCACTGTGAAATACTGCCATACCTTGCCTTCCAGACCATTCTTCGCAAACTCTTCGCGGAGAATCGCATCGGATTCGCGGACTGCTTCCAGTCTGTCGCGGGTGATCGCGCCCGGACAGCGAACCCCAAGTCCCGGTCCCGGGAACGGCTGGCGATATACCATGCTGTCTGGCAGTCCCAGCTGATGTCCTACCATACGCACCTCGTCCTTAAACAGGATCTTGACCGGCTCTACCAGCTCAAACTTCATATCCTCTGGCAGTCCGCCCGCATTGTGATGCGCCTTGATGCCTTTTTCGCTCTCCAGAATATCCGGCCAGATTGTTCCCTGTGCCAGAAACTCAATTCCGTCCAGCTTGCGGGCCTCCTCCGCAAACACTTCGATAAACTCTCCGCCAATAATTTTCCGCTTCTGCTCCGGCTCTGTCACTCCGGCCAGCTTATCCAGGAAGCGGTCCGTCGCATCCACATAGATCAGATTGGCCTTCATCTCGTTGCGGAATACCTGGATCACCTGCTCCGGCTCACCCTTGCGCAAAAGCCCATGGTTTACGTGCACGCACACCAGCTGCTGGCCAATCGCCCGGATCAAAAGTGCCGCAACTACAGAAGAATCCACGCCGCCGGACAGGGCCAAAAGCACCTTCCTGTCACCTACCTGTGTGCGAATCTCCTTCACCTGCTCCTCAATGAACGCATCCGCCAGTGCGGGCGTCGTAATCCTTACCATGTCTTCGGGACGTCTCTCTACTGCCATCTTGTTTTCCTCCATGTATTCCATATTCTGCTAACCTGACTCCCAGGCCGTTTTCCTCCTGCACATGGTTTCTCTGCGTCCGATGTCCACTACCTGATAGCTGCCAGCAGTTTTTCTTTGCTGTTACCCACTATACCATATTTTTTTTACTTTGGGAAGAAAAAAAATAATGCGGTATCAAACCCTATATTAGCTATTGTTACCGTTCACGGCCGTTCTGGCCGCGAACAATAATACGCTTCGCGATGCACACAAAATGCGTTTTTAACGCATTTTTGCGCTGCTGCCCTCGGGATTTTCGTGCATTCTGCACGAAAACGCCTCGC